>NZ_PTRU01000030.1:0-42889 GCF_002965245.1 Escherichia sp. MOD1-EC6021
TCCCACTACTTATTTGGTGGACACCACTTTGTCTAATTCGTCAGATTCTGACCAGACGGTTCAGGCTGTACGCTTACCAATACGGCGCTCCGTTGACGCTTACTGCCATGCGACACCGTGTCTCAAACGGAAACGCGGAGGCGCTTAACAGTAAGATCAGGCTACTGAGGATAAAGGCCAGGGGATACCGCAATCGGGAGCGCTTTAAGCTGGGCGTGATGTTCCACTACGGGAAACTGAATATGGCGTTCTGAGCCTTCCCACCATGATCAGGGAAGACCCATATATATTAAGCACATCCTTCGATGTGACTGGCGATATAGACTGACTACCCGGAAAACCGGAGTGATTTCTGACGGTTTAAATCGTAAGTGAAATACTGTAGTGCGCCATCATCATCAATGGCGCTAAAGTGTAGAGTTGCCTTTCCTGCCGGTAAGACTCCCGAGTGTATTGTCAGTGGAAATGCTTTATCCGAAAACGGGGCAACTGCCTTGTCTGCGCCGAGATATACTTTGTTCTGCCACGAACCAATGGTGATGTTCATCTGTCCGGGGGTAAAGTAATAGGGCGTTGGATTAATGACAGTTAGCATTATTTTCCCCGCCATCTGTTGTGTTTGGAACTTCAACTTCTGTGTTCTTTCCCTGAAATTGTATGAGTCCCTGAAGGGGCGGTTGATAATTTTAAGCTGTGTATTCATCGCCAAATTAAACTTATTCAGCTTCTGTTGGGCTATATTTTTTTTCACTGCGCTGATTTCATAAATATTCAACCAGTAAAGAGACTCTCTGTCTGCGGGTAAGCTCGCGGACTGGGCACTTCGAATCAGGGTTATCACCCTTTTTTCCGCCTTGTTCAACCTGAAGACTGCAGGAAGTGCCACGAAAGGAAAGTTTTTCTCTCCGGGCTTCTTATCTGGCCTCCCCAGATCCACCCAGCTTTGTACCAGAACAGGGGCATCCTCGTTGTTAACTAGGAGAAGGGAACGCTTAACCTCTCCTGGATGAAAAATAACACGGCTCTGTTGTGGCATTACTGTTGCTTGGCAGCTTACAGAAAGCGCAACCAGCATATACGCTATTTTTTTCATTTTACTGAAGCCTCACTAACAGATAGGCAGTAGCATCTATACGCCCGGCGCTAATGTCTTTGCCCGGTAGCTTTGTCAACCGGGCAGTGAAGTTCCTTTGGTACATTCTACTCGCTTTATCATTGCTGTTTATCTGATGGGCATCCTCCAGCACGGGCCGCCATCCAATGCTACTGTTGCTCAGGTCATGCCAGCCCAGAAACGACACTTTATTGCCTAGTTCGGTGTTCAGTTGGATACCAACGCCTTTGGCCAGTGTTGTGTCCATGTTGTAATGGTCAGAAACCAAGTAGTCAGATGTACCATCGCTGCTGGTTAAACCAAGCTGCTGCGCTTGCAGCCATGCTGGATAGCTGGCCTGAAATCCCAGTGAAATCTGTCCGTTGCCGACGCCCGATATTACAGAAGCACCGGATGAACATTCCAAGGTTACACTGAGAGGCGCGCTGACTGATTGCCCCTGCGAAAGCGCAGCAGGACTGATGGCCGGAAACGACACGTTCGACGTGTAACTGTCTACTCGGCATCCTTGCGAGAGATTCTGCGTCATGGTAGCTACAGGTGAGGTATTCATACCGAAAGCCATATAACGTCCAGTAAACCATGTGTCAAAATGGTTATAACTGTCTTTGCCTGCTTCAGGAACATCCATTCCAGGTCCCTTGAAGACCACATATCCGTTAGGCTGATTACAGTTGTAAGGCCCCGTGTAGTTATCTGCAGCAGCAGCTGGACACCCCCAGCTGGCATAAGCCGCTTTGCGTTCGTTTGTGCCGGTACGAATTAGCTCTGCACTAATGGGGCTGAAGTGTTTACCTTTGATTAGGATCTTATTACCGCTTACTTCATATTCGGTCAGTGGTACCTGCTGCCAGATGCGCGTAAATGGTTTGCCGCTGCGCATATGTACAAGCTTTAGTGCCGTAAAAGGAAAATAGGTTTGAAAATGATAGTCGCCCATGTCCCAAGCCCCGCCCACATTGCTGTCACCATTGGTAGCAAAGACCTCATAAATGCTGTCTTTGTCGGCTAGGTCGCACTGATAAAGTACACGCTCCGGATCACTGTTACGTATTGCTGGAACCAGCCGAAAAACTGAGCGCGCCAGTACTGTGCCAACAGGCTGATAATTGACGTTCATTAAGCCAATGTTACCAAGGTTGAGTGATGCCCCACAAGCGTCACACCCTTGGTCAACAGGATTAACCCTAACGCAATTTGCATTGACCTGCGCACTGATAACTAACGCCAGTAACACTGCTGTAAGGTAATTCAGATATTTCATATTCATTTTCCTAGTTACGTCAGAATCGACAGACAGCGTTTGCATAGGTAATCACCGCATCTGGTTTGGGGGCAGGTATTTGATAATTGATCTGGCATGATTGACCCGGCGCGTCTCCCCAGACAGCCTTCAGAGTACCCTTCGTATCGTTCAACCGCAGGTAAGCGTTGCTGCCCTGCCCGAAGGTACCTATGGTTTTACCATTTGCATCGATAACGTCTGCACCCATTGGAACATTCTCATCCCGATTGGTGGACGCCTTCATCATTACGGCATATCCCTGCAATGTCTGGAATTTCACTCTAACCATTGCTCCAGCATAAGGTGCGACGGTTTTCTGACTACTCAATACCTCAACTTGACGATTACTTCCGCTGCTATCTAGGGCTATCGTGTTATAGTGGTAAGGCATCAGTGACGGGACCAAGGCATAGCCATTATGGTCTATCTCAATGCCTTGCCCCATTATGCGGGCACCATGGGCACCTTTTGCCTCCACAAGTGCAAAACTGTCACTGAGGTAGTTTCCGAGAGAAAGCCCTCCGCTGTGTAACACTGCTGCTCCCATCGCATTCACTGACATCTGGCTAAACTTTGAAGACTTTGATGCAGTTGTCGTCAGGTTCATCAGGTTCGTTTTTCTGTTCAGGCTACCGCTGAATGCAGTATCTCGTTGCTGTTGGTCACGGTTAATATTGATGCTATAGCTCATCTTATTATTTTCGCCCATCAATCCACTCAGCGAAGCGTTATAGCTGTTGTCACTGGAGCCTCCTAGAGTCAGATAAGATGAGTCAGACGCATTACTCAATGGAATGGAAAAGTTGATCTGAAAATGCATGTCTTTCCGGTACTCATTATACTCATTCGTTTGAGCGGCAAGGTTCTGACGGATATCACTATGCCGCGCCATCACGCTATATTGACGTGCCATGGTGAAATTCATGGAGATATTTCCCGGGAGTACTGTGCCATAACCGATCTGATACTGCGTATCATGTGAACGATGATCATAATAATTCTGTTGGGCCCATGACACGTAAAGGCTTCCCAAGTCCCCCAAAGGTTGATTAAGCGTCAATTGCATGCGGTTACGTTGTAGGTACTCACTACTGCTACCGTCGGAGCCCGGTATGGAATTATTATTTAGCACAATGACATCATTCAGATCGCGGTAACCCTGCGTGGAATACCTATATCCTGCAAATGTCAGCGTGGTGTTTGTGGGGGCAAAAGTCCGGCTGTAGTTGAGCTCATAGCGCCAGCCCCGAGACGATTCCCCATTGCGAAAATCCGCAGACGAAAACGCACTGTTCAAGCCGAAAGCGCCCAGTTCTGAGGCCCAAACACCGCCCGCCAAGACCGAACGATAGTTATTGGCCAAGCGCAATCCTCCATTCATAGTCAGAGCGTTTGTCAGGCCACGTTTGACAGTCATCTCTACAAAGTTATTGTATCTGGTGTAATCCCCGACTTTACCGGCAGAAAAGCTGTAGTCTGTTCTACCCGGACGCAATGATTCAGGCAGAATGGCATAGGGAACACGAAAACGGCGATGACGACCGTCTGACTCCTGAACTTCAACGTTTAAATCCCCTCCATAGCTCACTGGGCTAAGATTATCAATAACAAACGGTCCGGGTGGGACCGTGGTCTGATAGATCTGTTGTTTTCCTTGCCAGACGGAAACTCGAGCATTGCTGCCAGCCATGCCGCGAACTTCAGGTGCATATCCACGTAGGGAATCCGGCAACATTCGTGCATCAGAGCTGAGACGAATTCCACGGTAGCTGACTGCGTTGAACTGGCCCCCGCTGCTGAAAATATCTCCTACTGATATCTCGCTTCTTAGGGATGGAAAAGCTCTCTGCAGCCAAGTTCTGGTATGCTGCCAGTGATTGCCATATTCATTGTGCGTAAAGTTTCCCTGCTGCCGAAAGCGCCACTTACCAATATTTATTCCATCGTTAAAACCAAGGTAAGTGGATTCAAAGTGGTCAGCATTTTTATAGTTCGAGTAGAACTGGTTGACGTTGTAATTGATAAAGCCCATCGTTGAACCGGCTGTCAGGTTTTCCGGTGAAATATAGTCATCAGGCCTTATATCCAGCATGGCCTGAGGAATTATTACGTCCACACGCAGGCTGGCAGTGTCTACGCTGACCGAGGTACCTTTCAGAAGGTATTCGGGATTTGAACATTCCTTTTCAGGAAGGGCAGCTAGATAGGCTTCCCGTACTGCAAACGCCCGGTAAAGCCGAGGTGGTAGGCAGACACTGATTTTCCCTTTATCCCTTATCAAATCCAGTGATGCTGTACTCTGATATTTACCATTAAGATAGATGTCCACATCATATGTTCCAGGCTGAAAATACGGGTCGTTAGCACCATTTGTTACGCTGATCCGGCCTGGAATCGCATCACGTAACAGAGAAGGATCAAAAATATAGTCATTTACTGTTTCAGCAGCCTGCACAGAGCAAGTCAACAGAATAAATCCTGGAAGAAGAAATGGATGAATAAACGAGATTTTTTTCATGTTATTTTTTTGCAATATCTACTTTTTCATCTGCGCCGAAATCATTGATAATCAACGCGGTCATTTTCAATCCGGCATATGTCTCGCCAACTTTTTTTACTTGCACGCGACTTTCACCGTATGGCGGTACAGTTACGCTACCTGGATAATTTATATTTCCGGTTTTGCCTGTCAGGTAAAAAGAACGTATATTAGCGTAAAAAGGGGAGTTATTTTTTATCGTCACGATGTTTCCGAACTGTTCGTAAGAAAGCTGTTTGTGAAGTTTATTAACAGAAAATACCAGCCCTTCAGAACGAAAAATAACTTTCACCCGACTGCGTATGATCAGGTAAAGCTTATTTCTATTCTGGTCATCTTTTTTCACTGACGGAACTTCTATATAATCCATATAGAATAGTGATTCCCTGTCTTTAGGAATATCTCTCTTAGTAAGGCTTACCTTTACCGTCTGGCCTGCTCCTGGTAACATTCTGAATACTGCTGGCAGGGCTATAAATGGTGGACAATCGTTTTCTCCATTCTCCTGTGCCTGAATTTGAACCAGAACAGGGTTATCCCCTGAATTGGTAAATTGTACGTTTTTTTCCATTTTTGCATTGTCAATCACAATACGGGTGTTATTAAGGATCACGCTGGCATTAGCTACATTAATGACTAAAAAAGCCACTATAATCGCAGTAATATTTCTTAACATAACACTCTCTCCTTCCCTCTCTACCTGCTTAATTAAAAGGAGAGAGGGAAATTAGAAAAACGTGTGGATTTTATTATGGGTAGCTAATAGCGTACTGCACGCTGCCTAAAACAGAACCTGCTTCTACACTCCCTGTTGGGGTATAGTACTGAACAGCGAAGTTTCGTGAGGCGCTTGTACTTCCACGGGTTAGAAGCATCCCTTCTACACTTGCAGAACCTGAAGATAAATCGATTTTTTTACCTCCAACGGAATCAAGCAGTTGAAGTTCAACATTTTTCGCTGAACCGGTATTACCCAAGTTGCCACTGGGCGTAACGTTATTACCTGCTAGAACAAGATTAATTATTTGATCGCCTGCCGTGGGAGCCTGACAACCAGAAATATTAACGGTAAAGGAAGTAGCCCCTGCGCGAGCTGACGCATTTGCTAGCTGATTTGTTGATACTGTCGGTAATAAAACTACCGGACTGCCTGATGCTCCATTCACGTCGACATGGCAGGTCTGTGCATTCACTTCTCCCTGGAAACGAATAGTGTTTTGGGACATCGCGTGAGCATTAATTGTAGCAAACCCCGTACTAAGAGCAGCAAGCATGATGCACAGGGAAGACAGTGTACGGGATTTTTTTCTTGCTGAAACCAGAAGACACTTTTTTTTCATTTTTTCATTTATCCTATTAAAATCATCGATCGGTTTTATGAATGATTTATGGGAAGAGCGAAATCCCCATTCCCGAACAATAAACTAAACGCATCGTCCTGTTTTATTAACTAATGATTTTTATTTTTATCTCACATAACCTTCATGACGTTCTCATGAGAACATCATGAAGGTTATGTGAGAATCTAAATGACTCTTGACTCTTTTACTGTTTTCCTTGAAAATCAAATGATTATACATTCTTTAACATAGCTAAACGCTTATATTATTTCAAATAAAACATAAATTACGGTAAACAAAATGTCACCCTCAGAATAGTGTTGGGTGCTATTTGTACATATATCAGTTCAATGCATTTATATCATCAAATTTGATTCAGTTATATGAAGTGATTTTTGGCGTTACTCTGACTCCTGACCGGGGCCTATTCATAATGTCTATGAACCGCAATTGATATTACAGCATTGGCCATATTCTGAACATCACTCGCAATGGGCCCCGTTTGGGAAACGGAGCCCTCAATACTCGATTTTTCGCCATTAAAAACTGGCACACTGCAGTTGCAGCCAGTTACTGCCCTAATATCTGGTAATGAAGTTATTATCAGAGTTGGAACAGATTAAACAGAGGATCTATAACGGTGCCCAATCACATTTGAGGATGTGATTAATCGTGCAACAAGGTAACTGGCCGCGGCATGAGTCACGGCTAAAGGGGAAATTGCATGTATATGCATGTTGGCGATATGCTCAGGGAGCTAATCGCCATATCAGGAAAGGTGGAGAAGAAAATCACGTATCTTTTGATACCAGTATACCTCCGTGACAAGTTTATCTGATATGATCATTATCAATGAGTTAGGTTCATTACCAATTTAGGTAATGAACTCTAACTTATTTCTCACAAAGATATAGTGGTACTGGGTTAGAGAAAAACAGCCATGAATTGAGACCTATCCTGTTTATGACCCAAGTAATGTTGGTATCTGGCTTAATAAAAAAATCAGGAAGCCAAGCATTTGCTTCTTCAGGAAGCACTTCGTTTTCTGGGTAGTTATGAATAGTAACGGATTTAGCAGTGATGACATCGTTGTTCTGACTGTAGTTGAAATTAACTTTTTTGCTTATCTCCAATGACTCATTATTCCCGTTATCAAGCGTTCCAGATAAAGTGATGAATCCTTTTCCATCATCCATCTTGTTACCCACGATAAGCGATAATTTTTCTTTGCCTTTAATAAAGGTAATATTACCTGTACAATTGATCTCTTTACTCTGAAAACTGAGTATAAAAAAAGCAGATGTAAAAATTATTATAAAACACACTATTATTAAGTTATTCTTCATCAGATTTTTCCTATGTTGTAGTAAGAAATACAATTTGGCAATGAAAAAGTTGATAACGGCTTCCGGCATTGGATCAGTGACTCTCTGTCCCCTCCTTGAAAATATGTGACGTAAACATATCTTCTGTCTTCGCATTTTATCCCTGTTTTCAACACAATATCCATTGTGTTGTTATCATTAGAAGCATCACGGCTGTAGACATAGCAACCGTTAAATTCAAATCTTTTTGAATAATGTTCACCATCACTCAGGAAAACAAGATACACTGGTACAATCAGTGACAATATAGTGAGTAAGATCAGAATATAATAAAAAATGGAACTATCTATTTTTCTTTTTCTACACTGTTTGTCACGAACATATTCTGAACTGATTTCCATCATTTCTGATTCAGAGGGAATAGCCCCCCACATTTCCTTCATCAAATTTTCGCCATGTGTTTCGTTCATCTTATCTGATCCATTCAACCAATCAGAGGATTGCTCATCCATCGCTTCCTGTAAATTATCACAGGAAATGCATATTTCCTGTGATAATGAAAATCCCCTCCGAGGGGCTGTAAGGATAATATTATCCGGGGTTCCACATGTAGACAGTGCTTTCCTCAACATGGATATACTTTGATAGAGCGCGTTCGGGCCTACCTCCATACCAAATCGTCGCCAAACGTACTCATAAAAAGCTTCGTGCTCAACGATCTCTCCTTGATGTTCAATAAGTAATTCTAAACAGTACACGCAGGAAGAGTGTAATCTGACCGTTTGATTTTCTGAGTATATAATCCTGCGGTCAGGATCAAATACAATAGTCTCTCCTATGAGAAATCGTCCCATGAATAAAAAACCTCAATAATGTTGATTTATTGCTCTATATTTAAATAGGACAGTAATTTTTTACTAAAAGGCGTCTGAGTTTTTTCTTGTCATCTTGCACTTGCGAACTACACTGATATATTTCCCCTCCGTTTCTGGACTGTTTTCACTTATGTATTCTCTGATTTCCAAAAGCCAAGAGACCAGAAATGAATGATCAGTTTCCATATTCTACCGTCGATATCGCTCCTGTCGTCAATTGAATAATGGTTAACTCCCTCTCTGTTAGACTATAATGTAAGCAATGAGATGTTCTTCTCTTCTCAATCATAGTTGGTAAGCGTCAACGGAGCGCTGTATTGACGCTTATTTATTGGTGAGTACTACGTGCCATGGCAGGAGTTCATCAACACGGTTGGAAGGCCATTCCGGCAGTACGCTCAGTGTCCTTGACCCACGATATTCAGACAGTCGTTGTATCTTAAGTTGACGTTACCCGCTGACTTTTATGTGTTGAAAAACATCCATTTTAGATGTTTTTCAATCTTTTGATTAGAAATACATATCGTTAACATGCAAATCAATAGACAGCATGAATATTGATGGTTGCACCACAGGCCTGAGCATATTTTGTTAAAGTTTTCATACTGGCTCCTAAAGGATTACTTTCCAAGCGACTGATGGCTGACGGGCGTAACCCCATTCGTTCAGCCAGAGCAGACTTTGTTAACCCCGCTTTTTCTCTCATTTCGTACAACATTTCTACCATCTCCAGTTCCTTATCGGCATCTTCATACCCTTTGACAGCTTCTGGAGTATTAAGCAGTTTTTGCTTTACCTGACTGAACGGAACACCTTTTACTTTCATTATTTCATCTCCTTCAGGCGCATCCTAGCGATTTCAATAGCTTTCGTTGGTGTCTTTTGCGTCTTTTTCACAAATGCATGCAGCAGATAGATTTCGTTTCCAGTTGCATAAGCGTACAGTGTCCTTGCGATATTTTTATCCCCAACTCTCAGTTCAAAAAGTCCTCCGCCAATTACACGACTATGAGGCATTTTCATTTTGTTACCTTCTTGTTCCAGTCGTTCAATCAGCCTAGCCATGCGACCACGCAGATTATCTGGTAATTCAATCAACTCATTCAGTGCGGCCGGGTGAGTAATTACATTAAACATATTATAGCCTCCGAAAGGATAAAATACACCAGAACAGGAAAATTGCGCAAATGTCAAATTTCACTGATAAATGAAATACATGTTAAGTACAGTTTTGATGCCGCATCAGCGGCATGGAAGGCGGCATTCCGTTGTTGCATATGGCACAGGAGTAAAACCGCCGAAGCCCGGCGTCAGCCGGTACTGATTGATAGATTTCACCTTACCTATCCCCAGCCCTGCTAAGCCATACCTGCTTTCAGCCATGACAGAGCTTTTGTGCGCGGTCGGAGTGGTCCCGACGAGGGTTTACCCGAAGTCGGGGCGTATCTCCGCGTTAGCGGGCCGTCAGGGCCGCTTACGAGCGTGTACTCAATACTTCCAGCCAGAAGACTGACAGCGATGATAATGTAGTTACAACATTCATAATTAAAAGCGACTCTGTTCCGGCCCTTCGGGCCGGGGCGGCGGCGCTTTTCAGTTATGAGGAGGAGGCTTTGTGGTTTCAGTTCTGCGCGGAACTGGGGTTTTTCCGGAGTCTATGTTTGAATGTTGTAACTAAATTGGCTCCGATCGGGGCCCGCCGCTTGCGGTGGGAGGTGCATATCTGTCTATCCACAGGACAGGCAATGAATAGGTTTTTTTTTAAATGAATGTAATTAGGTAGTTTAAAGGAGATATAAACAGGTGTTTAAAAGATACATTGCACCCTGTAAGGCTGACGGCTGGCGCTTTATGACATGAACGGTTGTAACCTTATGGGGAAGTCCCTTGCAGTTAAATGTGGATAAGCAAAATCCCCCGTCTGTGAGGCGTGTTTTGTATCAAAAACAGGGGGGACCGGATGCACCAGAAGGTGGATGATGAGGTTGTTTTTTGTATGTAGTGCTGATTTTTTGTGCACTGGCGGGCTTCAGGCGTGCGAATGCCTCCGGCGCGTGCCGGATTATTCTGATGAGGTCACTTTCAGGGGGAAGCTGTGGCCAGCCGGCTGTAATTACGGTTACGTGACAGAATCATGCGCTCCTTCACACGACGCTCCACTTCGCGTTTTACCGCCTCACGACTGGCAGTGAAACGTCCTTCCGCGATTTCACGCGTCAGCTGCCGTTTCACCAGGGTGACAATATCCTGACGTTCCCTGTTCGCATCACGACGCGCACGGGCACGTTTTATTCCACGGGACTTAAGCTCTGTCTGGTAACTGCGGAAACGCTCACGCACAAAACGCCAGGCTTTCGCTATCAGTTCATCCATACCCAGGGTATCCAGCCCCTGCTTTTTGCGCTGTCTGTTTTCCCATTCAACACGACTGCGGCGCGCAGCTGCCACTGCATCCTCAGACACATCAAGGGCAGCAAACAGAGCCGGTGTGAACGTGATGTCGGTCGGAATGTAGCACCCGATAAGCGGGTCATATTCCGTCTGGTAGGTAATCAGTCCCAGCTCTGACAGGAACGTCAGGGCCCGGGTGGCACGGGTGATGGAGAGTTTTCCTGCACCGGACTCTGTCGCCAGTCCGCACTCAATGGCCAGCGTGGTGATGGAGCACTGGACGCGGTTGGCCAGCGGATCATAGTGAAAACAGAGCCCCTGCAGCAGCGCATCAATGGCCCGGCGACGCAGTACCGGTGGCATGCGCCGACGCAGACCACGCGAACGGGCATGCGCCACATGAATGGCGAAATCAAAACGGGAGGTGAAGCCCACCGCCTTTTCCATCAGTTTTTCGCAGAACTTCAGCGTTCCGGCACCTTTACGGGGTGTAAACACCGGATTCGGGTTCTTTACCTGGCGGTAATACGTTTGTTGAAGATCAGTCACACCATCCTGCACTTACAATGCGCAGAAGGAGTGAGCACAGAAAGAAGTCTTGAACTTTTCCGGGCATATAACTATACTCCCCGCATAGCTGAATTGTTGGCTATGCGGTTTTATGGGGCCCCGGTAATCTTCTCGTCGCCAAACATAGAAAGATTATCGGGGTTTTTGCTTTTCTGGCTCCTGTACATCCACATCAGAACCAGTTCCCTGCCACCTTATGGCGTGGCCAGCCATAAAATTCCTTAAACGATCAGCAATCTATCACGCACACCAGAAACAGGCAAGAATGTGATGTCGCTACATTTCAGTTAGCTAAAAGCACTCTTCTGCTTTATCAGTTCGGCAATCATCTCAGCCTGAGTAACACCCTCAGCTTCACACATCTCCTGCAATTGCGCTTTTAACGCAGCAGGAATAAACACTCTGAGTTCTTTATGTGTGGCTCGTTTTCTTGCCAAGGATGCCTGCTGACGTTCTGCAAGCGTCAGAGGATTACCTTTTCTGTATGCTCGCTTTGTACCTGATGAGGAAGTCACTGCATTTTCTGTCTGCGACATCTCGCCTCCTCAATTCTCAAACAGGGATCGTTTCGCAGAGGATACTACAGTTTTTTGAAATCAGCGACTTGAAAGTTGTGACGATGATCTGTGTTGGCGCACAAATCATGTCTGATTACGACCGTTTAATGTGATTTTGATAATGAAATGACTGAAAAGATGGAAATGCCTTAACCTGTGTGCCGGCCCCGGGCGGGACCGGCTGTTTCTGGCATGTCGGGTGTCTGCCCCTGAAATACCTCACACTTCCGGAAAGCGGGGACTTCCCTCCCCGCCCGGCAGCTTACTTCCGTGCTTCGTAGGCCAGAGTTACCTGCACCACTGTATTTCCCCTGTGAATATTCAGCTCACATAACCGTTCCCTGAATATCAGTGAAAAACACAACACCGTGGCGCACACGGCGAGCAACCCGATAAGGGCATATTTCGTCATAAACTTTGACCTCTCTGCAAGGAAGAGGCTACAATCAGTAGTGTTAAGGTACTTCATGCAGGCCTCACGAGTTAATGGATTAACAAGTGGGGTCTTCGCATTTCTGGTACCTGCGTCTTGCCTGAACCAGAAAGGCTCAGACACCCGCCGCGATAATACCACATTCCCTGTTACTGACCATTCCCTCCATTTCCCGCTTTTCACTACAGAAAAGCCGGGGGCGGGGAAAACTTGCTTTTTCCCGTCCCCGGGGTTGGACAACTGAGCAACGCGAAGGCGTCAGTGGATTTTTATGATCCTTCCAAACTCTGCTTCCATTTTTTTCATATCCTGTTCTCTTACTGCGACTATCAGTTGTTTTCCTGATTTTCGTGCCACTCTGGCAAACTGCATGACGGCAGATTCATTATTCAAATCAGACCATCCTGTACAATTAAAAATAATAATATGCTCACTGGCGTTCAGCGCATTCCTGATAAAAATAACAGCATAATCATTTAATGTTCTGTCAGAACAACTGTAAATCTGGCTGAAATCATAATACTTATAATCAGTGATATTCAGTTTATTTAAAAAGCTATCAACTTCAGAAGCTGATTCCCCCACTATAAGAACATTATGATTAGACGATGTGATTAATTCTGATACTGCCTGATAGTTCATTTGTTCACCTTTCATTAACAGAGAAATAAGTTAATAATGTAATATGCTTCATGCTTTTAAATATCGCATTTCAATGAGAACTCAATAGCCACAGAAATATCATTATTTCCGTGAGCGCCATACCCAGGGCGGAACCGGAGCGCTGTCTGCCCACAGACCACGTTTCTGCTGTCGTACTTCTCCCTGCAGGACAGGAAGAACAGGATCGGTGTTGTACTGCTCATAAACCCATGCATCGCCTGCACGGACCATAAACTGATTAACATTCATTCCGTCTGGTGCATAAACCTGCCCGAGAATACGACCATAATGATCTCGCTGAAAATATGTGACAGTAACCGTTTTTCCCGCAACCAGAGATTTCATTATTTTTTCAGACCACCGTCCATATTCCTGTTTCTTTTCAGGTGCATCAATATTAACAAGACGGACACGCACCGGATGCTGAGATAACATGACGTCAATGGTATCGCCATCCAGAACACGCACGACCCGTCCATGAATATCAGCAGAAAATACCTGACATGAAAAAACAAATAATACCACTGGTATATATTTCTTCATTTTACTCTCCGTCACTGATTACTTTTCGTGATTGCATGAATTCCATGCCGGGATGAATAATGGCTCACGTATCACGCAAAAAATAAACCGTTGAGTTGTGATCAATTCAACAAAATAAGATGAGGTGACTTAATACACATATGGCTATGTGTTACTAAAAACGCTGGTCAGCCAGCCTGACCAGACACATAAGAAACAACGTCTCATGCATTATTCAGCCTCCTGATACCTGGAGTAACGGAGGCTGCTTTTTCTGTCACATATTTCCCGTGAAGGCGTTACCAGTTTCCGTGGGTAACATGTGACGGAGATTATATTTTTAATCTCCGTGTATTCATCATACCTGCTCTTGCTGACAGGATAACTGTGTTATATCGCAGGCTACCGGATGTGGCGCTGAATATAACGGTCATAGATAAGTCATACATGCCCTGCTCAGGGGATTAGCGATAAGACGGACCGGGAGAGTCATCTCCCGGTTTTTCTTTATCCTGCCGCGAATACAGCCCGGCTGTCTGTCAGATTCACCGGATAACCCTACTGTTATGCATGCCACTGTCACCTCCTGCTTCTTGAAATTCATCACATTTTTTATCCCTGCTGGCTTACCCGGGATGTGAAATATGTTAATTCTGTGATGTCCGTTTGAAAGACAGGGCAACTCCTTCTTACACCACTATAATAATAATAACGATCTGCCATATAAGTCTGATCCCCCGGAGCTCCGCGACGGGGGTTATTTTTATCGGCACTTACACCGACATGCAGATGCCCTCTTCAGAGCAAAATCCCGCCATGCTTCACAGGGTGCCAGCCGGGCCGCATTCTGCCAGACCTCTGCCGCTTCCCTGAAAAAGCCACGAATCTCCTGACGGACGGCATGACGCCCCTCGCGCTGATAGCGATAAATACTGCTGTGTTCAGATAATCCACTGGATACAGCCATTTTTTATCCCTCCTCTTGACCCGACACCCGGATTATGTCAGAAACATTATGAAACATCCCTGAACGGTTGGATGTTTTTCTCCATCAAAACTCTGGATGTCTGTTTTCCCGATTTTTTTCGCTGTTGCCCTCTGTCATACAGAGGGCGCTTTTCTTATTCTGCCAGGATCGCCCGCAGCTCATCCTTGATCCGGTTCTGTCTGCGCACCTTTTCCAGGCGCGCCTGCGCATACTGTTCTTCTTCCTGTGTGATATGTTCTGTCACATAGCCTTCTGTATCATAGCGGCAGGCACCGGCTTTCATGGCGCCAAGATAGCTTTCTGAACGGGTGATGGCCTTCAGTGCCCTGCGCAGTTTTTTATGAGAGAGCGGGATATTCCGCTGAGACACCTCATCCAGTAAAACTTCCCGGATACCACAGGCAAGAAGCCGGGGCGTGTTACCGTCAAACAATCCCGGCCACCAGGGTTTCAGAGTGTTCACCGCCTCATCCAGCGAGGGCAGCGTCAGATAAATGGACAGCGCCTGTCTGGCCTGTGCTTTCTTCGCCGCCAGCTCTGCTTCCCGGGCAGCCTTCTCCGCCAGTTTCTGCTTTTTCACCTTCCATTTTGGTGGCGTGGTGACATTGATGATGGTTTTCCGGCTCCGGGTCGGTGTTTCCCCTTCCGTTTTCCGTTTCAGTGTCAGTACCGGTCGTTTCTGCTCTGTCATGATTGCCCTGACCTTTGTGAAAATATGTCCTCCAGGTCGTTGAAACTACTCACTATGATATTAAGCTGACCTCAACGACCTCTGACATATTAATACCGACAATTAAAGATGTTTTTTAAACCATTGCGTCTGTACTGCCGCCACACGTTCAAAAAACGCGCCTTCATAAATATCATAATGGCATGCGTCAGCTTCCTCGTATAATTCCTTAGTACCAGAAGCAACAGCATCATATAAGGCTCTTCCCTGTTCTGGTGGATTAACACTATCCTGGCCGGCAATAACAACCAAAACTGGGCACTGTACTTTGGCTGCGCTCTCTGCCGGTTTATATTGCAACGTCTCCATAACCGTAAGGAAAGGTATTTTTATATCCATTTCAGGATACTGACCTTTTACCTTCTCGAAGAATACCTTTGATTCATTATCACTCAGTACCCGGGTAACCCCCACAAACATCTCTTTCCCGGTATTTTTCTTCTTTTCTGCCATTTTATTCAGCGTGGACAGAAAAGAAGCTTTCTCCAGTTCATTCATTTCTCCGGTAACCAGAACCTCACCGTCAGCAAAAGCCAGCTGGCTGACAATACTTTTCACTCTTTTATCCTGCGCAGCTGCATTGAATACATGACACCCACCCAGCGATGTTCCCCATAATCCTATACGCTGATTATCAATACATACCTGCTTTTCTGCCCAATTGATAACTGAAATAATATCTTCGGTCTGCATTGCCGGAACCAGACGACCTCGTTCCCCTTCACTCTCACCGAATCCACGATAATCAAAAGTAATCGTTGCAAACCCGGCTTCTGTAAACGCATTCGCAAAGGAAGGCAGCAGAACATTCCGGATACCGCAAAATCCATGGCATAAGAGAATCAAAGGATGTTTTATATTTCCTTCCGGGACACGAAATGTCAGGGCAATACCTTCAGGGAGTTTGTGATCTGTAACTTTCATAAATATCCTGTGTTATGTTGTTTATTAATAAGCAGAATCAGCGCCAGCATCATACCAGTCACACAGCCAGAACGCCCAGCACAGTAAGATGACAGGCATAGAACGTCGGGAAAAAATCCCCGTACCAGAAACGGGGTAGTGATTTCCCTGTACAGGACACCAGACCAACAGTCAGCACCGTCATCACAAGGCCGGCCACCGCCGCTGCATCACTGGTGGCAAGGTTAAGCGCCGGAATAACAGCCAGCAGGCAGGCGACCAGCGTCAGACGTTCCATTCTGTCTTCCGCCCGGTACAGCCTGTGGCTGACTGCCAGCATCAGCAGCCCGGCAATGCCGTAACTGGTGCCGGAGAAAGGCAGCCACATTGCCAGAAGCAACATGGTCTCTGCGGAACGCCACCAGGTGCGCGTTTCACACCATGTCAGCACCTGTGCCGCAACTGCAAAGGCAAACAGGATATTCCCCTCATACCAGGGAAAGCCGGCCAGATAATATGCGAACTGGGCAATCACCGCCCATCCCCACAGCCGGTTAATGGCCTCCTGCCGGATATGCGTATGACGGGACAGATTCAGCCCCCACACCAGGGCAAACAGCGGAAAGGCCCCACGCCCAACCAGAAACATCCACGACTGGTCCAGATGCAGAATGCGGTTTGCATGGTCCAGAACCATCAGCACCAGTGCCACCGTTTTGATGATATCCCGCTGTCCGGGTGACCAGACCAGCAACGACTGCAACCAGGTATCGGTCCGGGCAGCCAGTGAATCATTACGTGTTGTGTTCGTGTTATCCGTTGTCATCAGCGTTTATCTTCCTGTGTCAGTCTCCGCCCAGGGTTTTCTCTTTCTGCAGGTCACGAACCATATCCCGCTCCATCTGCTGCAGTCGCTCCTGCAGCAGATTTTCCCGGGCAACCTCCCGGACCGCTTCCCGCACCCGTTGTGGTTCACGCAGTACACTCTCCGGCAGCGCGGCTTCCCGTTCAGATATGGCAGACCGGTCACGCTCCAGCCCGGCAATATCCCTGACAGCCTGCTCTGTTTTGCCGTCCGGCAGGTCAGGTTTGTTCTCTGCCATTTTACGGACAATTTCATCCGCACGGCGTTCCGTTTCACGGCGGATGGCCTCTTCAGCCTGCCGCTGTGCCAGTACCTCTGCCGTGACCGGTTCGCCATTTCCGGCTCCCGGCTGAACGCTGTTGTCCGGGATATCCCCCCACACGCGACCACCGGTGATGGTACCGGGATTCCACGGACGACCTTCACCGGCGATTCTTACCACCACACCGCTGTCAGGATTATCACGGGCAATCCGGACACCATCCTGCATATTATCAGCCAGCAGGCTCTCTCCGTTACGGCTGCCCTGCAGGGCCACGAACTGCGCATCCCCGCTGCCTTTCACCCGGCCTTCACCACTGAAGCCCCGCAGCCCGTTTCCGTCATCCGTGGTCAGCGGATTCAGCCAGATACCAGCTGACTTGCCGTTACTGTCAAAAGCCGGCAGTGCCACATACGGCTGCGGATATTTGCGCCCGGGTGCAATAAACCGTGCAGGACTGTCTCCCCCGGCCAGCCCTGCCTGACGGAGAACGGCACGGCCGGCCGCCACGTCCCGCAGTTCCCGTGCCGTACTGAACAGCCGCTCTGCATTCATGACCTCCCGGTCAGCTTTTGGCTCCAGCACATCGTGGGCAGTCCCTTTCTGTACGGCATTGTTAATGGCATCCGTCCAGCCCTGACGGTTATCGGTGTACACCTGCACATGCTGCTTCATACGCGACAGGGCCACGTAGGCTGACTCAAAGCCGGCCATCAGTTTCCGGTTACCTTCCGTGCCTTCAAGCGCAATGGCAAAGGTTTCACTTGCCCCCTGCGCACCGTGAGCGGTGATGGCATAGGCCAGGTCAATATGTTGCTCTGCCTGCTCCTGGCCGGGGCGAATCTCCCGGGTCTGCTGTCCGTCCGACAGCGTGACACTGTCACCGGAAACTGCTGTCACCGTCCAGACGCTGTTGGCAACATAACCGCGCTCCCGGTCACTCTTCGTGAAGCGCATCCGGTCACCGGTCCCCACCCTGATGGTGTCCGGGGTGTACAGTGTGACACCTTCAGCCACCGCCTCCCGGGGAGAAATCAGCCGCGTGTTACCTTCCGCATCCTGCAGGGTTATCAGCCCGTCATCCTTACTGATACCGGCAATCCGATGATACACATTATCCACCAGGACAAGTGCGTCCCGATGTGTCTCCCAGGTGGAGAGACGACGCAGCTCCCCGTCACGTATATTCGCTGTGTTCAGGACAGGCACCATGACCTGCTCTTTCCCCAGCTCACCGGCCTTTTCCCGTACATCATGAATCATGCTGTTCAGTACGCGCCGGTCCTCATTCAGGTGCGTGACAATCAGCGTCTGCTCCCGTGCTTCCGGTGTTCTGCCGGTATAGTCGCGGACAATGGCTTCATACAGTGTCATGGGGACATCCGGAAAAGCCTCACCTTTCAGCATCGCCTTCTGCTGCGCTTCTGCCAGTTTCGCTTCCTGGCTGTGACTGAACTCCGTCACGGAGTGCTCCGGTACCCATGCGCCCTCCTGACGTGGCACCTGAGACGGCTTCACACTCTCAAGCCCGGACAGTGCCCTTTCCACATCCCGGTTAATCAGGCTGTATACCGCCTCCCGCAGCTCCGGCGTCTGGCGCACAATCTCCTTCATGATGGCCACATCGGCAGCACTGCGCGTCTGCTGGAGACGGAAAGGCTGACCGGGCGCGATGGCCTGCAACTGGTCCGTGTCACCACTGGCCACGGCACGACCGCCACCGGCCGCAATCAGGGCGTATGCCCGTGCCATGTCGGTATTGCCCACCATAGAGCTCTCATCGAGCAGGAACAGCGTGTTGCTGAAATTCGGCGTTTCTCCGCTGCGCTGCAGCAGCTGCGTGTCATGCAGAAAGGACGCCAGCGTCTGTGCATCCACGCTGGCGCTGCGCATCTCACCGACCGCACGGTGCGTGGGCCCCAGCCCCACGACACGGGGACGTTCACTCTCCGGCAGCATGTTCACGGCTGACATCACCGCCCGGAACTGTGTGGTCTTACCCACACCGGCATAGCCCTGCACCACCGTGAAACGGTCGGACGTTTCCAGTATCATGCGGGTAGCGGCACGCTGTCCTGATGTCAGTTTCTCCATGAGTTCGCCAGGTACTCTCTCCATCAGCGGCGTGACCGCCTCCTTACCTTCGAGAATATGGCGAAGAATGCTCTTTTCTGCCTCATACGACGCACGGGAAACCAGCAGGCCTGTGCCATAGCCTTTTGCCACATCCACATACAGTAAATCACCGCGTTTTATCTGCGCATTGATTTCCCCTCCCAGTTCAGTAAAACTGGTTCCTTCTGCAGCAAACGACTTCACCTCTGTCAGCAGGTCCACCATGCTGAAGGCCAGGTTTTTACTTTCCACCACAGGAAGCGCCAGATGAATAGCCTGCTGTGCCGGCGTGTGAAGCCAGGCTTTCTGCAGACTGATAGCGGTTTCCAGCAATGTCTCACCGGCACGCGCCTTTATCTGCTCAGAAACCACCGTAAAGGAGGGATGGCGGGCAAGTTTTTCCGCAGTACGGGTTTCATCCAGTGAGGAATACAGCCGGACATCACGACCGCTGCGGGCCAGACCGTTCAGGGTGGCGTTGTCCATTGCCATCTGTGTGACGGAGGCAAAAACCTTCGCACTGTCGCTGACGGAATGCCCGGGCGTTTCCACCCAGCCGTTCTCCAGCTTCAGTGCCGTGAACGGTGAATCAGCCACAGGCAGGGTGGCCGGTTCAGCCCGCCCCGGCACAACAACCGTCATCGCATCTTCACTGACGGATGCCACCTGCAGGCGGTCACCGCCGGAGACGCGGAGTCCGGGAATTTTCCCTGTCACCCTCAGACGCTCGCCGTCTGCCACCGGCATTTTTTCCGGCCGGAACAGCGACCAGCTGCTGTCCAGAGAAGAAATACGCACCACCTGCGTTTCACCCTGCGCATCCCGCAGGGTCAGGCTGTGACTCTGCGCCGTCACCCGGTCTATCACATAGCGGTCATGACTGCGTGTCTCCGGGTTCCACTGCTCCATCACCATTCCCGGGCGGTACATATCCCGCAGATAACGGCTCCGGCTGTCCAGCCAGACCGGTGACAGTGCCGTCATGGTCACCTCCTGATGTCCGAGCACGCCCTGTGTTTTCAGCTCACTGCGAATGGCCTGTGTCAGTATGGCCTGTTCCCGTACCCCGCTGACCTGTGCCACGCTCTCTTCTCCGGCTTTCACGCTGGCCGCAAAATCTCCTGCCAGCCGGGCATAGCGGACATTACGGTCCGGTTCACTGATGATGGTGGCCGGTCGCTGTTCTCCCCCCTGCCAGCGATATGTGTTCACCCCGGCATCCTTCATGGCCATCAGCGCACTGCCTGTACCGGTTCGCTGCCCGCTGTCGGTTATCAGGACCTGTACGTTATGACGTGCGGCACCGTCCAGCAGGGTTAACGTCTCTTTCAGGGAGAGTTTTTCGCCCTGGTCAACGATAACAGTACTGCCCGGCGTGAAGGCCATGCCTTCCAGCAACTGACGACGTCCGGTTATCAGCTCACCGGACAGCCGTTCATCCTGCTTCAGGTTCATCTGCGAGCGACGGTCAGCAGCGATAATCTGCACTTCCCGCCCCTGCTCCCGGGCCATCATGACCAGTTCAGCCACCCGCTCACGCTGCCCGGCTGCACCGCCCTGCCCGGACACAATGGCCAGCGACGGACGGTCCTGTGCCAGAACACTGACCGCATCGCTGTAACCAGCCGTCCGGGGGACACTTTTCTCCGGATGTATGGTCACCCGGTTCTGTTTCATGATGTCACGACTGAGTGCCCGGACGGACAGCTCATCGAGCACATGAATTCCTGATGTGAACAGCCCCTTCTCACGGTCGAGGGGGATAAGCTGCTCACGACTGATGGCCTCATCGATACCGGCGCGTGCCCGTTCAATCACACCATTTTCCGGCGGCAGTATACCGACCGTTCTGGCCAGCACGTCCGTGTACGTAAACTGCACTTTTCGTTCACTTAATCCGGCAATCGCCTGTGTCACCGCCTGCTGCACATCCGGCCCCTCCTGTGAAACAGCCCCGGGCGCCTGCGTGCGGGTCTCCGCACGCTGATCCGCCGCGTCACGATATGCCCGGATGTCGAACCCGGTTTCCTTCAGCGTCTGCATCCATTCAGCCATTCTGACTTCAGGATCGACGTGCTGTTTGGATTTTCGCGTATCCAGTGCCGCCACATCCCGAGATTTCAACGAGGCGTCCTCCCCGACGGCCTCCCGGATAGTCTGCGAGCGTCCGGAAAAGGCCTCCACCGGTACGCCCGGCATTTCCCACATACCGTGCTTACCGACCACTTCAGTTTCATAGCCCAGCGCCTCAACCTGCTCTTTCAGTTTTTCCCGGTAGAGCCTGCCAAAGGCAATCTGATTAGCGTACACATTCTCAATGAACCCCGTTTTCCCCACTTTGTCACTGCTCAGTGTCTTCCATTCGCCGTTATGCTGCGTGACATTAGCCACCACCGCATGCGTGTGTAACTGTGGTTCCTGATCGCGACTGGTGTCGTGGTTAAACAGTGCCATCACCAGATTACCGGTCAGCACCGTTTCTGACTGTCCGTCCGTCATCACCCGTGTGGAGGCCAGCGCCTCCACCTGACGGACAGCAAAATCCACGGCCTGGTTATGTGCTTCAATAAGACGTTTGTCCCCCCCGAGCATGGCCATCATGGAGACACTTTTGGGAGCGGAAAAGGTCAGGTCGTAGCCGGGACGATGCCTGTTACGGCCATCCTGCATGCGGCTTAAATCCGCCCCGTCTGGCAACCTGCCCTCCAGAAGGCGGGTAAAGACATCCTTATCGACACTGCCCTGCAGCCCCAGTTGTTCAGCCCCCTGGCCGGCCCAGCGTTCTCCCATGCTGCCCAGCACATAGTAATTATCCTTGTCGGTATAATAGTTCCCGGCACTTCCGGCCGATCTGACCTGCGCAATACTCATCATAAACGTATATCCCTTTGACATATCCCGGCATCAATCCCACAATGGATATACACAAGACATATCCACATAAGGAGGCAAATAATGGAAACCACCGTATTTCTCAGCAACCGCAGCCAGGCGGTCAGACTGCCAAAAGCGGTTGCATTGCCGGAAAACGTAAAACGCGTTGAAGTGATTGCTGTCGGACGAACCCGAATCATTACGCCTGCCGGAGAGACATGGGACGAATGGTTCGACGGAAACAGTGTCAGCGCTGATTTTATGGATAACAGGGAACAGCCTGGTATGCAGGAAAGGGAGTCATTCTGATGCTGAAGTTTATGCTCGATACCAACATCTGCATTTTTACGATAAAGAACAAACCCGCCAGTGTCAGGGAACGTTTTAACCTGAACCAGGGGAGAATGTGCATCAGTTCGGTCACCCTGATGGAGCTGATATATGGTGCAGAAAAAAGCCAGATGCCTGAACGTAATCTCGCTGTGATCGAGGGATTTGTTTCCCGCATTGACGTTCTGGATTACGACGCTGCTGCTGCCACACACACCGGCCAGATAAGAGCAGAACTTGCCCGTCAGGGACGCCCTGTCGGGCCATTTGATCAAATGATCGCAGGTCATGCCCGCAGTCGGGGACTGATTATTGTGACTAATAACACCCGGGAATTTGAACGTGTGGGCGGCCTGAGAATTGAAGACTGGAGTTGACCTGTTCATCAGAAATCATCTCCCGGCTCAACATCCTCCCCGCGCTCCCGGTGCACATTAATGTTCACCTCTTCACGACGCTGCATCTGCTGCTGGATGTCCGGATGATTTTCCTGTTGCCATGCCTCATAAGCGGCCATATCCACCACTTCACCGGATTCACTGATCCCGGGTGGCAGTTGCTGTTCCATCTCTTCTTCCGGTTTCATTTTCAGCTCCTGCTCGATCCCCCCTGCCGGAACATTCACACCTGAATCTGACTTCTTATCGTTGATGGCAGGAGACACCGGCTGTTGCGGCTGTTGCGGCTGTTGCGGCTGTTGCGGCTGTTGCGGCTGTTGCGGCTGTTGCGGCTGTTCAGCCTGAGTCACGTCTTCTCCGGAAACAACCTCCGGGACATCCGGTTCGAAGAGGCTGGCCATCTGACGACCTTCTGCTTCCCTTGCGGCAAGTACGGCACTCAGACGGTTCTCCATTTCCGGGTTGATGTCACGCGGAATAAACTCCGGAGCGACCTTCGGTCGTGTCTGATATTTCAGAGAGAGTTTTACTGCCGGATACGGTCCGGGCAGGGTGACATAACAGGTCAGATCCGGCAGAGACTGAATGTCGGAATAACTGACCAGCGTCTGGCGCTCCATATCCTTACCGGTCGATACCCCGTCACGTACCGGATCAGCACCGTAGGAATACTGCTCGCTGGCTTTCAGGTGCTCTTTCTCACCAATTTCACCGGCAGCGAACTCTGCAATCTTATGGCTGGGAGAACGGAAAAAGGCACGGGTGTTCATGACGTCAAACAGCGAGGCAGCCGCTTTCTCACCGTAGATATCTTCCAGCTGGGCATAGGACTGGATACCAAACACATAACAGCCACCGAACTTACGGGCTTCCGGCAGGATCTCCACCAGGTCCGGCAGTTTGTGTAACGTGGGTAACTCATCACAGAAAAACCACACACGACGGTTACGGTTTTCTCCCATTGCCAGCAGACCACGAATGGCAATGGACAGCCACATGGAGATCACCGGCTTCAGGGAGGCATGGGTGTCGGCATTCGACGAAATAAACAGCCAGCCGTTTTTCTGATCTTCCCGGACACCACGCATCCAGTCACGGATGGTAAAAGACTCACCGTTATGCTCAATCCCCTGCAGGTAACGGATGGCTTTCACGTAGTTGGTCAGCACAGCACGGATGGAAATCGCCGTTTTCTCAATTTTCTCTTCCACCAGGTTGGCCGCCGGTGAATTACGCAGGAAGGTACGCAGTTTTTCGATTTTGATGGAAAGCAGTGTGTCCACCAGTTTGCTGTAGCTGCGGTTGGGGTCATTACGCATCAGGTACGCCGCTTCCGCAAAAATGGTACGTCCTGACCCCTGCCAGAACGGGTCCTCTTTTGTGCCCATCGGGATCAGCGTGTTCGCGGTATTATCAAAATCCGGCTGTGTCAGGCACTCCTTCCACAAATCCCAGGCGGCACAGCGGGCATCCAGCGGATTCAGGATTTTATCGATGGAGGGATCATAGTAACTTTTAACAAATTCCCCTGAACGGTCATAAATCACCACCATATCTCCACGCTGACGGGCGTAGTTGGCCAGACGACGGATAACTTCCGACTTACCGGCCCCGACCGTGCCGTGCAGACAGAAGTTCTGGATTTCGGAATCCCGGATAATCGGCAGGTCGCCAATCCGTATATCGGAGTCCTTGCCGTCTTTTTTCAGTATCCGGGCAACGTCTTTCGGATTGTCTGTCAGCTGACGACCACCTGTGACTTCATTTTCGCTCTGTTGTTTACCCTGACGCCCCAGAATCCAGGAGACAACAAAGAAGGTAATCAGGCAAATAACCAGTGCCACAACTGTGGCCAGAACGAATGCGGACCATAGCTGCTCTCCGCACCAGATCATATATTTATCATGCAGTACCTGAGCAGCATTCATCCGGAAGGTTTTGCCGTAATACTGGATCTCATATACCGGCTGGGACTTGATTAAATCCCGCATGCCTTCCAGCGTGGTACACCACCAGTAAATACAGCCGTTCACAAACGTCTGCCAGCTTATTTTTACCCATAAAACCAGACCAACGAGTATCCAGAAAAAAATAAACAGGCAGTAAAGCATGATATTGGCGATCTGGCTGAACATGCGGATACGCATGGACGCAATCTGACCGCCCTGGGTCATATCCTTTGCGTTAAAACTCATGATGATATTCCGAAGAAAAAAAGTCAGTCGGACTGATTATTAATGATGAAAAGATTAATAACCGTTAAATTCCGGCTTCGCCGGCAACACTTCACGGTCGCACAAAGAATTTGCACAACCGCTCAGTGTTTTCATATTTATTTCGGAAACCCCGGAAAGAAATAAAATTTATTTTATTTCTTTCCGGGGTTGGACCACGAGCAAAGCGAGGCGTCAGTCAGGAGGCCGGTCAGACCAGCCTCCGGAAGATAATCAGAGAATATTTGCGATTGATTTGGCCAGCTGGTCTTCGAGAACAGGCTTCGCCTCTTCAAATTTCAGGTTAACCTTGTTCGCATTTGAGACCACACGGGTCTGGTATTTATGCTGGTTACCTGTTTCAGTACTGGTCTGAATTTTCGCACCTGATGTGCCCTGACGCAGGGCGGCAACATTATCCGTTGTCACCGTTGCCTTAGTACGCTCTGCAATCTGCACATCCGTGATCATGGTATAGTTCACATCTTCCACCATCGCATCTGCAGCCATACCCACCAGACCAGCAGCAAGGCCCACACCGAGTGTGGCACCGGCAGAATTGGAATTATATCCGGTAATACCGGCACCTAACGCTGCACCAACAGCTGCGCCTTCATAACCACGGTTCAGCCATCCCTGAGACTCCCGCAGATCCATCTTATCGGCCTTCAGCACATTCGCCTGAATCCAGTAGTAGGCTTTATCCGGAGAAGTCACCACCTGATACCCTTTTGCTTTCACAGCATCAGCAATTTTGCCCTGCAGCCCACTCATGTCTTTATCAGACGTGTTTTTGATCTGCAGAAATACCGTGCGTTCGCTGGCGGGTTCAAGCCAGATGGTCTCACTCATCTGGGTCTTCACCTCAAGGTTACGCTTCTTGATTGCTGTGCTCATCGCACCACACCCTGAAAGGGCCAGAGTGGAACTGACCAGTGCAACCATCATCAATTTTTTCATTTTCATCAATGTTCCTTCATATTGAATAAAACGTCATAATATACAAATTAAGATTCACTCATCATATCGTTTTGAACTATAACCATATGAATTACCACCGATATCCACACCAATACCTGACATAGGTAACCCTGTTGCAGGATTAGTACGATGAAAATCCATATTATCAAAATCCAGATGCAAATCTTCATTAGTTTGTTCATTTACCTGAGATTGCATCCATTCTCTTACACTTACACAACCACTAACTCGCCTTAATTCGTATAGTGTACCAATGATAAAAACCATCAGGCTTAATAATGGAGAGAGTAAGGAAGATACTGGCATCGTTATATACCAAACGCCTTTACTAAACTTAAACTCATCCGACACATTCCGTTTTTTTCGTATTTGAGAGAACAACCATATAAACAGTCCCTGCCATAGTACTATGAAGAACAGCATAAAAATTGTTTCGGCATTCCCCCAACCAGCCAGATAACAGGCGATAAACTGTATCACCGTTACCAGAGCAATATGGGTTAAACATCTCATTATCATCTCCCAAAAACAGCATTATTGCTTATACTTATCCTGATATTCCTTTGCCCTTTTCATAAGTTCCTGTGGACTGTCAGCCCCGGGCATTCTTTCCTGAGCCGACTTTTCTTCATTATATTTATTATTCTGAGATAATGCCTCTGTTTTATGGTGATTCTGCAGTTCAGAATACTGTCCTCTTACAATATTTTCCTCGCCACGTATGCTGTTCTGAGTATCACCTATATTCCCTTTATATTCTGTGACCATATTATCAACCTGATGTTTTACATCATTACGGATATTACTGTCCTGCGTTCTTTGCTCAATAATGGCCTGATGTCCCTGATGGTCAGCAATAATATCCTGACTGCCACCACCCGAAGGTACGCTCTCCATTCCTTTACCAATATCGCCACGGGATTCACGCCAGGCATTATCAACACCAGGCTGTACCTGTTCCTGCACAAAAGACCAGGCCATCGCCCGACGACGTTCTGCAATCTCCGGTGAACTGGTGTTTGTCAGAATAGCTTCTGCATCCTGTGGCGCGTGTTTCATTACATACTGTGCAAACTGTTGCGACAAGTCTTCACTCATCTGCCCACTCATGCTTTCAGTACGGGATGCCATTTCAGCATATTCATGGCTGCGGGTCATATTCGTCGTGTACTGGTCGTAACTCTGCTTCGCTGAATTCAGAGCTGCAGACAACTGATCCACACGGGAATCAGCATTATTGTCAGTATGGCTGCCGGACTCACTGACCTTGCGACTGGTAAAGTAATCGCTGGCATCTTTAAAGTCTTGTGTAGCTCTGGCATCGATATCATGACGAGCATTATGGCTCGACTGAGTATTACTACTTGCCGTATGCGCATCATTATCTTCCCAATCAATACCAGCCCGACCACCACCTCTAACGCCTAATCCTCCACCAACACCAAGAATTTTAGGTTTAACCCCCCATTCAGCATGAGCATCTCCATACATCCCGGCAGAAGCTCTCGTACTTCTGGATGCCAGTTCCTGAGTCGCCTGCTCCTTACTGATATTATGCGCCTTCGCATAGCTTTCCACTGCACTGCGCATACGGCTGGCCATCATGGAGTCCTGAGCACTCATCGTGCTGTCAGCACCACCGGTGACAGAATCACTGCTCCCCCGGTTAGAACCAAACTGACTGAGCGTGTTCCAGGCACTGGCAATACTGCTGCTGAACCCATGCAGGGCACTTTCGGCTCTGTTCGACGCCTCCCGGGCCATTTCCTGTTGTGCCGCTGCAATCTGACGCGTTGCATTGATACCAACCGGTAACCGGGACATCGCTCCGCTTGCATCCATCACCATATTACCGTCACGGGTCTGTGTGGTGGTTGCACCACTGCCGGTCTGGTACATCATCTGACCAAACGACGTGGTGCTGTTGGTGCTCCAGCTGAAGCCGTTCACGTTTTCCGTCTGCATGTTGCCGTAGGAGTAATTACCGTCAACCACACTACCTGCCGCACTGGCAGTCGGGCTGATAGCAGAGGAAGCGAAATGGCTGTACACACTGGAAAATCCGGCCCCAAGCCCCCTGACCATCATCCAGGATAATGGCGGGATCATCATGGAAAGATACCCGGCAGTGGAAGCCAGATCGGAGTATTTCAGTTGTATCTGTGAAATTTCAGAGAGCACCACCGGCGCACCATTCTGTTTCGCATAAAATGTCATGGCACTGTTCAGAATGGCGTACAAGAGTGGCCATGACTGCAGCCACATCAGGGCAAACACATAACCTTTCAGGACAGACAGCGTCAGTTTGTTGAATACAGCCGCCAGTACCAGGAGCGGGAAAATACCGATGGCGATCCCCGTCAGGATGGTCTGCGTCATGGGCAGTGTCCGCATCGCCACATGACCGATGGAGACATGTGCCAGACGTTGTTTCTCCATCGATGACGTGGTGGCCAGATTCACCAGGCTGGCCGAATCACCATTACGTGCGGCATAACTGGTGATCCCCTCCTTCAGCGCATTGATGGTGACATTCTGGCGGATGATCTGGCTGGCTGATTTACTTGAGCCATAGAAGTAACTGTAACTGTCGCCAATCAGCGTACTGAACAGCAGGTTAGGATCAGGGCGTCCACCAAATAGCTGCTGGGCATAATAATGCCAGGTTTTTCCGCCACTCTGTGTGTCCAGATTCAGCTTGTCTTTCAGCGAAACCGACGCGTCCTTACAGGTTACGAAATTATTATTGCTGTCATAAACGCCCCGCAGCGGGCTGGGGCGGGAAAAAATCAGCGTGTAGGGATCAGCGGAGGCCATCAGCTCCTCCAGCGTGTATTTGTGGTTCAGGTAAATATCCCCCATCACACAGTTCTGCACATAATCCTGGAAAAGATTGGCGATTTCCGGATTGCGGGACAAAAAGTCGGTGCTTTTTGATACCAGTTCTGCGCCAAACAGCATCCCCGTTTTGCTGTAGGTGACACTGTCCGGTTGCGTGAAGATCATCTCGTAACTGGCCACCATTGCATGCCCGATACGGGTCGTCAGTGAAAGTGGCATCGCCAGTCCGACCGGCACATTATCCACCCGGTGAACTTTGACCAGGTCACTGTTATCAATAATCTGCACCGATGTGCGGACATTAACCAGCAGGCTGATAAGCACAAATACGGCCACCCAGCCCAGCAAATCCATCACGTTGTGCCGCTGTACCCACATTACGGCCACCGCGAGAACAGACAATGTGAGCGCAATTTTTTCAATGGAATCCCACGTCCTGGTTCCCATAAAGGCGGCAATGGCGTTCAGGTTATTCCGCAACCACTCACCACCGGCAATCACATAAACTTCATTCACCGCGTGCTCCCTCCGAAGTGATAGTTGTTCTGGTAACGACTGAGCATGCGGGCGGAAAGCTGCTGACGCATGTAGCTCATCTGACGATCGACAACCAGCAGCGCATCCTGCTGTACCTGCACCTGTGACTGAAACGCCGCAATCTGCCGGGTGGCATCATTCATGTTGTCGTTAATATGTCCGATAACCGCTTCGTCATAATTTCCCGTGGCCACCATCGCCCGGGCCTGCTGTATCAGCTCCTGAATGTACTGCAGCAGGATGTCGTAACCGATATAGTCCGTCAGCTGGTAAATCATGCTGTTGGAAACTCCGAGCATCTGCGGGTCAACCAGGTATTTGAAGACGGGGATGGTGGTACTGGAAATAAAGCCTTTTTCCTTGTCATCCAGAGGCGTGTCACTGACCGCCTTGTTCTGAATGCTGGCCAGAAGTTTAGTAATCTGAGACTTCAGTGCATTATCCCGGCTGATAGTCACCGGTGTGTCTGCCACCACTTTCAGGCATTTATCAGAATCGTTGCAGTGATAAATTTTTGCTGTGCCGCCTTCCATCATGGCCCGGATAATTGAGCGGTCAGTGGTTCTGGCTGACAGCGGTGTGATTTCGCCGTTGGGACCAAACACCAGTGAGCCGGTCAGCGTCATCACAAATTCTTTCAGCTCTTTGTTGCCGTCAAACATTCTGTTTTTGGAAAGCGCATTCCACATGATGTTGATGTTTTTGGTCACCCGCTCCTTATCCTTGTCGCTGGCTTTATCCCTGACACTGTCAGATTTCCCGCCAACGGTACATCCCTGCCGGGAAGCCGCCCAGTCAGCAAAAATATTGCTCTCACCGGCAATGTCCTGACAGACTTTCTGCTGGGACACCTGCGTCCGGGGGAAAAGCCCGCCGATAATCCCCTGTGCAGCCTGGCAGGAACTGAGGTTCATACTGTTAATGTCGCTTGCCATTTTCTGCACGAAGTCTTTTGCGGTTTTTATTTCCGGCACCGTTGTCTGCAGGGCAAGGTCAAAAAAGTAACCGGCAGCATTGCTCATAATCTGCTTAACAAAACGCTGCAACTGCTCACCATTAATAAAACTGAACGAGCCGAGATAGGCGTCGATGCCGCCACATCCAGCATTGATATCCGGCAGCGTCATGGAAATTAGCTGAACATTTTTGACCTGAGTACGGGCATACAGGGAGCCACCGTAAGCATAGCCGGCGGCCTGCCCCTGCCAGACGCCCGGCTGTGTGGTATTGGAAGCAAATCCCAGCTTATTAAAGAACTGATTCATGTCGCTGTTCACATCCGCTGACGCTGCAGGCGTCACCGTCAGTAAGGCGGCACAAAGAACCAGAAGAGGTTTAATGCGTGGCATCATTCTTGCCCTCCCTTAATGTGTTCTCCCGGTGCATACGACATTTCAGCAGGAATATCTCGATATTTCCGTATATTAATTCGTACATTGGGGACAGAAAAAAATGTAACAAGAAACCCGGCTGCAAGCGCATATAACGTATACGGAATGGCATATATCAGGATATTCCACATATAACTCAAATTATTTAATTCCGGGTCCGCTTTCCACGAATCAATACAGGCATCAAAAATAATATCCATAACTGTCCATAAAACAATTCCGGCAGTCAGGAATACCAGAGACAACCCAGCATACCTGCCAGTAATTCTGGAAATGTATTTATAATCTCGTTCTGTACTTCTGATTTTGAGCTCAGGATTACTTTTATTTTCTCTCATTATAAGTTCCCTCTGATATTTCCGATTATTCATTCAGACCGGTCATGCGGCTGTAATATATTTCAGACACCGAAATCCATCCCACAATTGCCCCCACAAAAAACACAACAGAAACAGAAAAGGTAAGACTCAGCGAAACGACAATTTCTACAGGGCTGGCGGGATAAAAAAGCCCCTGACGGATAAAGGGGATATTCCGGCAATGAGTAACACCACCTGCTTATTTCGCACCTTTTTTTCCTCCGTACATCTGCAAAACGGTATCCACCCGCGCCATAAAACCGGCGGCATCCGTTGCCCCCTGTAAAAGCGGTAATGCCTCAAGCGTGTTGACGTTGACCAGGAAGGTGGTCGGTGTGGCCACCGGGATATTCGGGAAGAAGGTCTGCATCACCTCCGGTGGCACCGGTAATGCTTCAGGAAAGGCCGTATCCCCCTGACCATCCAGGGTGTAGGAAAAAACGGAAAAGCCGTACTGCTGTGCCAGCTGTTTCAGTACCGGGTCAAACTGGTGACAGTAAGGGCAATGCCCCTGCATAAACAGCACCACCTTCCAGTCGGCCAGGTTAACCTGCCTGCCATTACTGAGGCGGAACCAGCGGGGAGCCGGCTTTGCTGTCCTGGCTGACGTGCCTGCTGCCGGTTGTGCAGGCTGCGTAGCCATACCCTGCGGATTCCAGAGTCGCTCTATTTCATCCCGGGTGGAGGCCTGCACAGCAGCGGCGCTCAGCAACAGGGTGAACAGCAGTGATTTAGTGAGAGACATGTCCGCCCTCCTGCTGCCCTTCCATCATGGCCTGTTGCCTGGCTTCCAGTGCCTCACGCTCTTCCCGGCTGACACGGGCAATCCATGCATCCAGCACCTGGTATGCGCCGAACAGTACGAGAATGGCCGCAATCAGCTCCGCCAGAAAAAAAGCCATCCAGGGTTTGCTGTAAACAAGACGGGCGACGATATGAAACCAGACACCCAGGGAAAATACCCACATTCCCGTAATATCAAGTCGGGGTAAAGAGAATCTGCGTTTACTTATCATGTTAAACTCCGGTTATTATTTACATGAGAGTATTCATGTCTGTAATATTCGCGTTTGTGTGATATTAATCAGAGGTACAAATGGAAAAGCGATCTTTTAAAGAAAAACTGGAAATAATCAGAAACATAATAAGAGAGTCGTTACTGGGAAATGCGGCAATTATTGCGCTGATATATGCAGCATCACATTCATTACCGGTCAATGCCTTCCCTGACTATCTTGTAATAAGTTTATTAAGTATCGCAGCAGGCATCGTTGTATTATGGTTATTTTCAATTATCTATATTTATTTTTGTGAGCTATTCAGAAGCCACTGGATTGCGGTATGGTTTATCATATGGTCTTCAGTAATCAACCTCATTATTTTGTATGGTTTTTATGACCGTGTTATATGACTTAGCCTGTCATAAGCCCCCTTATAAAAAACCACATCACTCCGGACCATACCGATGACAACACAATACAGATAAATATTCTTCTGAACCTGTCGAAGCTCGTAACGTCCGGTAATGCGGCCGCAACTATTGAAACAACCAGTGCTGCGCCCTGACTCATAATTGCACCACACAGAAACCAGAGACTGGCGGTAAGCACATATAAACACGCGATATTAATAACAAGGAAAACCAGTGAGCTCAGGAGAAACATTTTCCTGTCATTACGCTCAGAAAAGAAATAACCGGCAATAATGACAAATATTAACAGAACACCACCTGTAAACATTTTCAAATAATCTTCACTCATAAATCAAATCCGCGATTAAAAATTGGGTTTAAAATCTTCAGAAACGTTCAGGAACTGTTTTGCCAGGTCGTCCTGCGAAATAAAGCCGTATGATAACGGGCGAACACTGCCCTGTTTCGGGTCAACCAGCATCATGGCCGGGAAATATTTCACGCCGAGGCGCTGCGCCTGCCCCTGGTCAGTCCGGGAATCCGGCAACAGCGGATTAATCACGCCATCCACGGAAACGGGAATAACACTCAGACCATACGTATCCCGGAAGCCATTAATGACCTGCGCCAGTTGCCCGTCGATGGGGTCCTGCCCCCGGTAAAAAAACATGATGCCGTAGTGTTCAGCCAGTTTCGCAATGGCCTGTCGCTGCTGCGCCTGGTCTGCTGCCAGCTGGTTCCGTACCGTGCCGTTGTAATGGCTGTACTGCAGGTTATAGTCCAGTTCAGGATGTGCCAGCATGGCCTTTCTGGCGCTCATGGTGAAAAGCCCGGCCTGCTGAGTCCAGTAATTTTGCAGCCGGAAATATTTCACAAAATTATCCACGCCGGGATACAGAATGGCTTCGTACAGCGCCCGCTTTGTTGCCGTCTGCAGTGCGGCCAGTTTCTGCATAATATCCGGTTCCTGACGGGGGGCTGCAGGTACAGGTTTATTTTCTTTTTCCTTCGGATTTATTTTCTCGTTATACCACTGCCAGCCTGCATCTTTTCCTGACGCCGGAAAAATAAAGCAGCAGAGTAACAGTGGCAGTAATGCTTTATTCATCTTCATTCCTTTCATCACTTTTTCTTTCATCAGGTTTCTGCAGGTCAGTCAGGGCAGAAAAACAAAAATACAGAATAAACAGGAGCACACCGGAGTAAAGGATAACGAAAGCAGCGGCAAGCATCCCGTCTGCCGTGGTTTCTTTTACCGTATCCCACGACCAGATAATTACCGGAGAAATGACAATCGCTGTAATCAAAAGCCGGATAAGAAAATCAATAAAACGGTTCGACGTGAATATGACTTTCATCATTTCCCCCGGTTATTTCCCATACCTTACTGTCCTGCCTGTTTCAGCTGGTCAGCAATCTGCTCTTTCACTTTCTGCGTCAGAACGCCACTGTCCGGGATTTTCTGGTTATTCATCAGGTCTTCGTAGAAGTTAGTGAAATCCAGTCTGTTGAACTGAATTTTCTGCAGCTCATCAACCGTAATCCCCCGACAGTCAGGATGCTTCGCACTACCAAAACTGATACGCAACTGACCGTTGCGCCCCTGCTGCTGGACTATCTGCGCCAGCTTCGAATCAAACTGACAGTAGCTGCGTTTTTTCTCCAGACAGACACCCAGCACTTTCTTCGAACAGAACTCCCCGACGCTGACGGTCAGTTTGTTTGATTTTGCTTTAGCCAGGGCTTTTTCATCACTGCTGCATTTGGCCAGCCCGATATCCTGTCCCCAGCCGCTGTCCTTACAGCAGTTGCTGTATCCGGCTGCAGCCTTCTTACAAAATTTCGCCTGACCGGTGAAAGCACGGACATCCACCCCGTTCAGCGCCGCAACATCCTTACCTGCTGCGGCCAGTGCCGCCAGCTGAGAAACGGCTTCGGCAAAATCATTACTCTTCCCGCTCTGAGCCTTATCGCATTCGCCATCGAGACAGAAGACGTCTCCCCCACAGACCATCACTTTCCCGGATGTTTTTGACTCACAGGAGTACGTGGCATATTCATGCAGACAGGCACCTTCTTCGGAGTAAAAGGCGCACTGGTGTGACACCAGGGTACAGGCAGGATTGTCGGTGTAGGTCTGACAGGTTCCCTTGTCTGCTGACTGTGTGACATACGTGTCCCGGTATGCCCAGCAGCTCTGGTACATGCTGTATGACTGACCGTCTTTCACCAGCGTCCTGTTCCCGCCAGCCTCCGTACATTCTGTTTTTGTCAGTTTCCCCAGCTCCTTGCTGAACGGGCAGCTTTCAGACCAGACAACATACGGGGTGTACGAGGCTTTTTTTACCCTGACAACCAGACGCAGCTTCATTGCCGTATGACGTTTGAATTTTGTATTCCCGACCCGGACGGGGTGAGATGACGTAAAAGCCACACCGGCAGTCAGTGTTTTCTGTACTGGTGTAAATGAGGCATCTGCTGAGTATTTGGCATTCCAGCTCAGTGGGGTTCCCAGTACTGTAATTGTCATAGGTACACTCTTCTGCAGGTAAGTACGACTCCAGCTGTAATGCGCATCGACAATTTCACCGGTAACGGGAGAGGTAATGGAGACAACATACTGACCATTCACTTCACGTGCAGGTAGCTGACTCATTTCATACTCCAGCGTCCGGGTTTCCCATGTGGTACTCCCCTGCAGCTCCATACGGGCAGTTCGTGTGCAGTACTGCTCCACCTGTAAATCCCGCTCACAGGTGTAATTCGTGTATTCACTCCGGCTAATCTCCTGCGCACTGCACTGCTGCCCGGTGTTTCCCACAATGCTGTCAGCCCGGTTCACCACATCCCTGCCGGTCTGGATAAACGGTGCATCCGGTGAAAGAATGTCTTTCGGCTTGTTCATGAATGACTCTGTGATGGTTTTTCCGGTTTCACCGGTCGCCCATTCCGTGGTGCCGTCATTTTTCAGGCCGCCATCCCCGCCGGCAGTCACGCCACCGTAGTATTTTGTCTCGTCCGGATTCGCGTTATAGCCGGGGATACTCTCCTGTGGCTTAAAGCCCTGAATACTGCTGCTTCCCTGTCCTTTGATCTGGTGAGCAAAATCAGAGCCGGCCCGGTAATCACTGTTGCTGTCAGCCTGTGCCATGCCGGCAACCAGAGCCAGTATCAGAGGTAAAATACGTTTCATTTCCCGGAATCTCCTTTCCCTGCCAGTAAATCATGAGCCACCTGCCGGCAGTCACCCGTGGCGGCCACTTTCTCCAGCGCCTGGCCGACCCGCAGGTTTCCCCGGATGATGTCGTATCCCTGACTGCAGAACACCACCAGTGCCGGTACACTGCGAATGCCGTACTGTGAAAACAGCGTCGGGTCGATCTGAACACCATCAGTCGCGCCGTCTTTCACCAGGGACAGCACGGCTTCAGCGGTGGTCTTCAGGTCATTGTTCACCATGCCCCGCAGTGTGGCGGGTATACCGTAGTGCCGGGTTTCGCCCAGCATTCGTTTCAGCCCCTCTTCGGGAATGGAAAACGACACAAAATACAGGGCACCCTGCCGGGGTTTCCCGTCCTGCGAAGCCTGCTGTTTACGAACCAGCTCATCCAGGAAATGGTTATCTGAACGCTGAAGGGGGTTTTCCAGCACCTGCTTCTCCGCCCAGGCTTTCAGCTGATGGTCAGGTTTTTCACGCAGTTGTCTGCTTAAATTTTCCTGCTGCTTCAGGAACTGGCGGTTTTCAGGAGTGTTCACGTTTTCTGACGCCATAACCGCCCCGTTCAGCATCATCAGCAGTGCTGCCAGAGATTTCATACTCAGCTTCATCATTCACCTCACAGGAAGACACAGTTACGTTTACGCCACATCAGGTAGCCGAAGTTTTTCTTTGTATTGGGCGGATTTTTCCCGGTTTCCCAGCGGGTCACACTGCGCCCGAACGGGTGGCACTGTCCGCTGTCCGGGTACATATTCACCATCTGGTAACGCCAGCGTTCTTTGGGCAGGATTGGGGACGGATATTCATTACAGACGGCGTTATTTTTCCCGATGGTTTCCATAATCATGCCCTGACGGTGCAGCTTGAACGCCATGCGTTCACTGACCAGCAGGGAGGACTGCAACGGACTGGACTCATTACTCACCCAGCCATTGAACGGGTACATACTTCCCTGCGAACCGGCACACCAGAACAGAACATCGAGAGGCATATTAAAGGCGCTGGCAATCGCATCTGCTGCACAGGCCCCCTGTGCTATCGGATTGGCAAAGATGACAGCTTCCGGATTGAGAATGGTGGTCAGGCTGCTGTCCGTCCAGGTGGGGTCGATTTCAGAAAGATAAGCGATATCCAGGTCACCACCTTCCAGACAGCCCAGCGATGTGATGATGTTAAGCCAGTACGTCAGCGGGTATTTGTACCAGTGAACGTGATAGAACGCCCCGTTCACCTGCTTCTCATCCTTTTTCGCCGTTCCCTGTGCCGTTTTACCAAAAGCCGGCAGGCTGAAGCCCAGGTTCACCATGCATCCCGGTGATCGGGTGACGTCCGTCAGCGCCATCGGCTCCCAGTAACCAATGGCCAGCCCGATACGCCTGAACAGCGGCGGCGGTGCCGGACAAATCTGAATGGGCATCGACGGGTTCGCCGTGTCGGGGACCTTACCCTGACTGACTTTGATACTGCCCAGCGAGAGCGGGAAAATACAGCTCCAGCAGATATCCGTGATCGGGTTTACAAAACGCCCCTCACAGGCAGAATCCGCAGACGCTGCAGGGACATGACCGGCGAGAAGGAATAACATCAGCAGCCACAGGCTTCGCTTCATTTTCTGCCCTCCTCTGCCGGAATAAATTCCACCTTCAGGAAGCGATCGCCGGGAACGGCGCTCACCCGTGCCGGGACCTGATCAATGCCGAGGCGCTGGCAGAGCACACCGTTCTGGTCAAAGTAAACACGGCTGTCCAGAGACTTCTGCATCTCCGGGATACTGCCCTGCACGAGGATAATTTTGCTCTCCAGTGTGGGCGGCGTCTGGCGTTTCATCCAGGCCACCTGCGCCGGATCATCGCCATTGATGAAATACAGCGTCTGGTTAAAAGGAACATACTGCAGCGGATTCATCACTTCTCCCTGACGGGCAAACACCCGCCCTTCGTTATCCCGGATATCCGCAGCCAGTCTGACGGACGGGTCAAACAACCGGCTGCCGTATTTCTCCGTGCGTCCGATACCGGGCACGGCAGGGGGCCGCAGACTGTTGCGGATCACCCGCTCCTTAAAGGCATCCATTTTCCGGCCCATCTCACCGGACTGCTCCAGTGCCGTCAGGCGCTGCATGATCACCGTCAGCATGTCCGGCTCCTTTACCGGCCACAGATCGCCCCAGGTACCAAGATCGGCGGCGGCCACACTCTGCCCCCATATCAGCAGGGCAATCAGCCCCCGGCATCTCATGGCTCCGCCCTCATTCGCCGGGCAATATCCTGCTGGATTTCCCGGGTGATATCCGGTGCCCCCTGTACCACAGCAGGCGACACCAGAATGACTGCGTGGTGTTTCTGCTGCCACGCCTGCAGGCTGGCTTCCAGTGCCGTGTTAAAACGCGCTGAAAGGGCTTTTGACTGCGCTTCTGACAGTTGTTTCTGACTGGCGCTGTCAAAAAACGCATCCACGGTCTGTTTCATGTTGAAGGCGACAGTCACCGGTGCGTTCAGTCTGACAATGCCGTAACTGACGGCTGCGTTCAGTAACACCATTGCCAGGCATCCCGGCACCGTCCACCACCAGTGGCTGCGTCGTTCTGCCGTGACGTCGGCGGGTTTCTGCGTTGAACTCATGCCACACTCCTGTTTTTCTCATGTTCTTCCAGCCAGGCTTCCAGCGAAGCCATCTCCGGCCCTGACTTCTTCCACGCCAGCTGCCACACCGCCTCATGAATACTCAGCCCCTCTTTACGCTTCTGCTGCACAAACTCAAAATCCGGGCCGTCAGAGCTGTACATGGCGCGGCTTAACGGGTCCACAAACAGGCGGTGCCAGGAGGAGTGGTTCTCCACCTGCAGCAGGAAGGAACTGAACCACTGGTCTTTGGCCGCACCAAACTTACCAATCATGTCGCGCTGCAGTGGCAGGAACTGGTCCGGATACAGCTGGTTGTATTTCGCGAACTCCTTCGCACTCTGTTTGAGGATAATTTTGTAGGAGGAGTTACCCCATGCCGCGCGGGCAGCACTGGAGGCCTTGTCAGAGTCAAAGTCGACGATGTTCTGTGTGATGGTGATATAGGCACCGGTATGACGGCGGGCGGTACGGTAGCCTTTCTCAATAAATTCACCGACCTTGTGATTTTTGAAGTCCAGCAGACGCCAGCCTTCATCAATAACGTTCAGTTTTTTGAGATTACGCGGCGTGCGGTACATCCTGTTCTCGATGTAAATGATAAGGCTGAACATCACCGCAACCAGCAGTGACGGACGGTCTTCCAGTCCGCCCAGCTCCAGCACCACCATTTTTGCGTCATCCCGCAGGGACGGCTCATCAGAGTTAAAATACTGGCCGTAAGTGCCGTTGGCAGTGTACTGGTCAAGCAGCACAATCATTTCGTCCAGACGGCTGCGGATAGTCGGTGACTCGGCATACTGCTCGCTGTCACTGGCGTTTTTCAGGAAATCCACCACGTCATCAATACGTGCTCTGTTCTCTTTGGCCAGCCAGGAGGCTCTGACCGCCTGCAACAGCAGACCTTCATGCACTTCATCCAGGTTACCGTTGGGGCTGGCCATCACTGACAACTGGTCACGGACACGCTCCGCTGACTGGTCAATATCGGTGATGTTCGCAAACGGGTTAAAACGCAGGGTTTCACCGTCCAGATACACCCCGCCCATGTTCTCACACAGGGACTTGTATCCATCCCCCATGTCGAACACCACGGCAAAGCCTCCGGAGTCCAGCACGCTGCGGATAAGTGGCTGTATCAGCCCGGTTTTACCGGCCCCGGAGGTGCCACAGACCGCCATGTTGTAGTTGGTGTTATTCATCCCCCGGAAGAAAATATCGATAAACGCCAGCTGGTTACGGTAGGTGGGTGCCAGCAGACCTGCCGGTGTCAGGGGGTTATCCGCCACTAACGGCATCAGGTTGGCAACATTAAAGCTCTCTGCGCGCTGAACCACTCCGGCCTCTTTCAGCTGTTTAAACAGCCCTTTCCCGGCCATAAAGGGCAGGCAGGTCAGGAAATTGCGCATGTGGTTAAAGCGCGGTGAAATCAGCTCAAAACCGTTTTTACGAAAGCTGTTCAGGATGTCCTGCTCCACTTCCAGTGCCGTTTCATTATTGTCCTTGCAGAAGGCTGTGATGTTGAGGAAGTAGGACACGACAGAGGACTGACCGGAGCCCAGCCGCTGACGCAGTTCCCCCCACTCCTTCGCCTCTTTCTCCACGGACGGAAACCATTTGGCATAGGAGGTCTTCGACTTTTTCTCCAGGTCCATGTACTTCAGGTTGGCTTCGCTGTGGGTTTTCACCTGGTCTTCCACCACCAGAGTCAGCGTCAGGATGAACGGACAGGAGATGGACAGTTCCGGGTTCAGCAGGTTGCTGTAGTTGTCGGCCATGTTCCACAGGAAGGCGATTTCCGGGTTACGGGCCAGATGGAAATTCAGGATGCGGGCCGTGCTGTTCCTGCCGTTCTCACGCAGGCCCAGCGTCAGGTAATCAGCCCGGACTTTCAGATCAAAACTGTCCTCCACACACTGATAATTCAGATCAGAATACGGGTCCAGCTGACGTCTTTTCGGGTACAGGGAATCCGGGTTATGGTTAATCATCTCCCCGACAATATCGATAAAGGCCTGTGCATCCACCGTCTGTGTGGTGATACTGGCCCCCTGTAACGACGCCCGGATGATTTTCACCAGGTTTTCCATTTCCAGAATGTCGGCCCGGCTTTTTTTCTTCGAGGGAGAACAGTACGAGATAAACACCCGGTAATGGCGCAGGGTCAGGGGCAGATTCATTCCCTCCGGCAGCGGAAACTGTGTCGCTGCCGCTTTCATATAATAGGCCCGGGTAATCGCGTTAAACCGTTCGGCCTGTTCGCCAGACCAGGAGAACTCACGCAGCCCGTATTCAATCCTGTCACCAACCAGCTGACTGGACATCAGATGGATACACAACGGAATACCGCGCGGCAGTTTGGTGCGCAGCATATGATCGAGGGCCTCCACAATGGACTCATTCGCCCCATTGATGGGAATGGCTTCCAGCATAAAGCCCATCGTGGTGTCATTCATGAACAGACCGGATTCCTGGTTGTAATCACGGTACGGCAGCAGACGGCTGAACTGCGGGAAGCTCATTTCGCCCAGCACTTCATTGGCCTTTGCTGATTCGTCAGGCAGTTTCAGTGCTGTGACGAGGGAGTTAACCGCCTGAGTGACGGCCTCAAGTGGGTTATTACTCATATGAGTATTCCTTAGTGCGTTTAAAAAAGGAAAATATCAGTCTGTGGCCGTGGATATATCACGCAGTGCCATTCCTGAAACCACAGCACAAATAAGAGATGGAGGCTTTTAACAGGAAACCTGGATTAACGTTCCTTTACTGAATGAGCATCATTTAATGCCTGAATTTGTTTTTCGCGAATCTTATTGCGCTCATTTTCTCTTACCCGTTTCACCTCTGCCATTTCGTTTCTTTCTCTACACGCTGATGCAAGCTCTTTTGCCTTACCAAGACTTAAAGGTTCAGGCTGATAATCAGATGTGTCAGACTTAATAGCTTCCTTAAATGCTTCTGCTGCACAGGGGATATCCTGTGTAATCTCTGTCAGTTGTTCTGGTGTTGCAGGTTGTTGCTCAAGGTAGTCATTGTAAAAAAGACCACATATCAACATAGCCATAACGCCAACAAATATAAAAGCCAGAACAGATTCTAAATATATCGACTTCATTTCATTTTCCTTTGAAGCAGTAAGCACTCATTGCCCCCCATTCAGTGTATCCATCACGTTGTTCAAAGGTTTATTTGTTTTAACTTCAATACATTCCCCTGTATTTCCAAATCCCCTGCCTCCGTGTGATTCGATTGTCCGAAGAACCTGCACGCATACGTCCGTATTTGGCATGGGTGTAATATTCCAGCTTCCGCCACCGTTAATATTTTTTATCAGCACAAGAAAAATAAAGGTATGCATTCTTTATTACCTCCGCTTGTATATTAATCACTGAATATCCCTTCAGTTAACTTATGAGGCCATAAAACACTGCAGATTCTCATTCGGATTTATTCCCTTCAGTAAACTTCCGAATAGTATCCTGTTCACGCTGACGGGTGGCAGACTCCTGCATTGCATCCACTTTCTCCTGCCAGAGACGCCGGATATCCTTTTCATCCCGACCAGTCAGTTTTTTACCGGACAGCAGACGGTTAAGCAGTTCCTGTCTCGCATCCGGTACGTCTTCAGTCAGACGCATAAGCTGAACCAGGCTCTGACGGCTGAGGACCATGAGTGATTCCGGCAGGAGGGTGAAGAAGAAAATAAAAAAGCATACCGCACCACAGCAGGCAAGGACCGCAAACAGGATTTTCAGATATATACCATCAACGCCGAACGCAGCAATAATACAGGGAACCCATGCAATACACGCACAAAACGCCAGGATGTTATCTATTCGGTTATGTCTGCGATATATCTGTTGATGTTCATCCAGAATAGAATCTATTTTTTCAGCTTCTGATTTATGCATAGTGTTTCCTCTGCGTTTCCTGCCAGAGACGCCGGATATCCTGTTCATCCCGACCAGTCAGTTTTTTACCGGACAACAAACGGTTAAGCAGTTCCTGTCTCACATCTGGTACGTCTTCAGTCAGACGCATAAGCCGGAGTAATTCCTGACGACTGAGTACCATGCGTGATTCCTCCGGTACGCTGTAATAATTAAAAATACGACTGAATACCCCACAACAGCAGGCAACAGACAGGCACAGGGATTTCAGTAGACTGGCCCCCTGAATCTCCAGACAACCAATATCACTTATTTAAGTGATAGTCTTAATACTAGTTTTTAGACT
>NZ_PTRU01000031.1:0-41103 GCF_002965245.1 Escherichia sp. MOD1-EC6021
CAGAACGCTTCCTACCAGGTTGCCGCTTATCTGGCGGATGAAATCGCCAAACTGGGGCCGTATGAGTTCATCTGTACGGGTCGCCCGGACGAAGGCATCCCGGCGGTTTGCTTCAAACTGAAAGATGGTGAAGATCCGGGATACACCCTGTATGACCTCTCTGAACGTCTGCGTCTGCGCGGCTGGCAGGTTCCGGCTTTCACTCTCGGCGGTGAAGCCACTGACATCGTGGTGATGCGCATTATGTGTCGTCGCGGCTTCGAAATGGACTTTGCTGAACTGTTGCTGGAAGACTACAAAGCCTCCCTGAAATATCTCAGCGACCACCCGAAACTGCAGGGTATTGCCCAGCAGAACAGCTTTAAACACACCTGATAACGTTTAACGGTAACGGTGTCCCGAAACGAACCCGTTTCGGGACAATTTCCAAAGTCTGTTCACTGGCATTAGCAACGGAAAATATTGTTCTGAATACGCTTCAGAACAAAACAGGTGCGGTTCCGACAGGAATACCGTTTTAGGGGGATAATATGGCTACATCAGTACAGACAGGTAAAGCTAAGCAGCTCACATTACTCGGATTTTTTGCCATAACGGCATCGATGGTAATGGCTGTTTATGAATACCCTACTTTCGCAACATCGGGCTTTTCATTAGTCTTCTTCCTGCTATTAGGCGGGATTTTATGGTTTATTCCCGTGGGACTTTGTGCTGCGGAAATGGCTACCGTCGACGGCTGGGAAGAAGGTGGCGTCTTCGCCTGGGTATCAAATACTCTGGGGCCGAGATGGGGGTTTGCAGCGATCTCATTTGGCTATCTGCAAATCGCCATCGGTTTTATTCCAATGCTCTATTTCGTGTTAGGGGCACTCTCCTACATTTTGAAATGGCCAGCGTTGAATGAAGACCCCATTACCAAAACTATTGCAGCACTCATCATTCTTTGGGCGCTGGCATTAACACAGTTTGGTGGCACGAAATACACGGCGCGAATTGCTAAAGTTGGCTTCTTCGCCGGTATCCTGTTACCTGCATTTATTTTGATCGCATTAGCGGCTATTTATCTGCACTCCGGTGCTCCCGTTGCTATCGAAATGGATGCGAAAACCTTCTTCCCTGATTTCTCTAAAGTCGGCACCCTGGTTGTGTTTGTTGCCTTCATTTTGAGTTATATGGGGGTAGAAGCTTCCGCAACCCACGTCAATGAAATGCGCAACCCCGGTCGCGATTATCCGCTGGCGATGTTACTGCTGATGGTGGCGGCAATCTGCTTAAGCTCTGTTGGCGGCTTGTCTATTGCGATGGTTATTCCGGGTAATGAAATCAACCTCTCCGCAGGGGTAATGCAAACCTTTACCGTTCTGATGTCACATGTGGCACCGGAAATTGAGTGGACGGTTCGCGTAATTTCCGCTTTGCTGTTGCTGGGTGTTCTGGCGGAGATCGCTTCCTGGATTGTTGGCCCTTCTCGCGGGATGTATGTCACCGCGCAGAAAAACCTGCTGCCAGCGGCGTTCGCTAAAATGAACAAAAATGGCGTACCGGTAACGCTGGTTATTTCGCAGCTGGTGATTACTACTATCGCGTTGATCATCCTCACCAATACTGGTGGCGGTAACAATATGTCCTTCCTGATCGCCCTGGCGCTGACGGTGGTGATTTATCTGTGTGCTTATTTCATGCTGTTTATTGGCTACATTGTGTTGGTTCTTAAACATCCTGACTTAAAACGCACATTTAATATCCCTGGTGGTAAAGGGGTGAAACTGGTCGTGGCAATTGTCGGTCTGCTGACTTCAATTATGGCGTTTATTGTTTCCTTCCTGCCGCCGGATAATATCCAGGGGGACTCTACCGATATGTATGTCGAATTACTGGTCGTTAGTTTCCTGGTGGTACTTGCCCTGCCCTTTATTCTCTATGCTGTTCATGATCGTAAAGGCAAAGCGAATACCGGCGTATCTCTGGAACCAATCAACAGCCAGAACGCACCGAAAGGTCACTTCTTCCTGCACCCGCGTGCACGTTCACCGCACTATATTGTGATGAATGATAAGAAACACTAACCATGTCTGAATGGTAATAATACAAGGGAGCGATAATTCATCGCTCCCTTTTTCATGCCTGTTGTCGTATTGACTTAACCGGGATAAGTACGAGAATGAGCGCACATCTGTTTACCGGAAACCAGCATATATGGATATCTGCTCCCGAAACGTGAAATTAGCGATTAGAAGACCAGCGGCACTGGTTGCACTGGCACTTTTACTGAGTAGTTGTAAAAGCACGCCTCCAGAGTCAATGGTGACACCACCAACAGGTTTGAAGCCACCAGCTACGACGCAACAATCGTCACAACCGATGCGTGGCATCTGGCTGGCCACAGTGTCTCGCCTCGACTGGCCACCGGTTTCCTCGGTTAATATTAGTAACCCCACCAGCCGGGCACGTGTACAACAACAGGCGATGATCGACAAACTGGATCATCTGCAACGTCTCGGCATAAACACGGTCTTTTTCCAGGTCAAGCCGGACGGTACCGCACTATGGCCATCGAAAATTTTGCCGTGGTCCGATCTTATGACCGGTAAGATTGGCGAAAACCCGGGTTACGATCCGTTGCAATTTATGCTCGACGAAGCCCACAAGCGTGGGATGAAAGTACACGCCTGGTTTAACCCTTACCGCGTATCGGTTAATACAAAGCCTGGTACTATCAGGGAACTGAATAGCACCCTGTCTCAACAACCGGCCAGCGTCTATGTGCAACACCGCGACTGGATTAGAACGTCCGGCGATCGCTTTGTCCTCGACCCTGGTATTCCTGAGGTTCAGGACTGGATCACATCAATAGTCGCGGAAGTGGTTTCCCGCTATCCGGTAGATGGCGTGCAGTTTGACGACTATTTCTATACTGAGTCACCAGCTTCACGGCTAAATGATAACGAAACGTACCGCAAATACGGAGGCGCATTTGCGTCAAAAGCAGACTGGCGGCGCAACAATACTCAGCAGTTAATTGCGAAGGTATCGCACACCATTAAAAGCATTAAGCCGGAAGTCGAATTTGGCGTTAGCCCGGCAGGCGTGTGGCGTAACCGATCACACGATCCGCTCGGTTCCGATACCCGAGGCGCGGCAGCCTATGACGAATCCTACGCTGACACGCGCCGATGGGTGGAACAAGGATTGCTGGATTACATTGCTCCCCAAATTTACTGGCCGTTCTCACGGAGTGCCGCACGTTATGACGTTTTGGCAAAATGGTGGGCGGATGTCGTTAAACCGACCAGGACCCGCCTGTATATCGGTATCGCCTTCTATAAAGTGGGTGAACCTTCAAAGATAGAGCCAGACTGGATGATTAACGGTGGCGTACCGGAACTGAAAAAGCAGCTCGATCTTAACGATGCTGTACCAGAAATCAGCGGCACAATCTTGTTCCGTGAGGACTATCTGAACAAACCTCAGACTCAACAAGCGGTCAGCTATTTGCAAAGTCGTTGGGGCAGTTAAACTTGTAACATGGCCGGTGCTTTACTCACCGGCTTGTTATCCTCTTGAAATATCCCACTAATAATCATGCTTATTTAAGCCAAATTAACCACGCAATTAACCACTCTTAGTTTAATAGCCATAAAACCCCTAATAAAAATGTATGAATATGAAAACCCTACGGTATTCGCTGTTTCCGAAAAATAATTACGATGGGCTATACTCTTCTGAAGAACAGTAGCGTAGATTGAAACTGTCCTAAGTCGCTTATTTCTTTTCAGTATATCTTCATATTTCAGGAGAATATGTGCAGTTAGTCGATCTCGCACGTTGCGTTTCGTTTTTGATTCCGTCTGCTTTCCCAGCCTTATAAGGGTGTGAATTATGGAGATGTATTTTAAAAGAATGAAAGATGAGTGGACCGGGCTTGTCGAACAGGCAGATCCGCTCATTCGTGCCAAAGCCGCGGAAATTGCCGTTGCGCATGCCCATTACCTGAGCATTGAGTTTTACCGAATTGTCCGTATCGACCCGCATGCCGAAGAATTCTTGAGTAATGAACAAGTTGAGCGGCAGCTGAAAAGTGCGATGGAACGCTGGATTATTAATGTGCTTTCTGCCCAGGTTGACGATGTTGAAAGGCTAATACAAATCCAGCATACCGTCGCAGAAGTGCATGCCCGCATCGGCATTCCAGTAGAAATTGTCGAGATGGGGTTTCGGGTGCTGAAAAAAATCCTCTATCCGGTCATCTTCTCTTCGGATTATTCCGCCGCAGAAAAACTTCAGGTCTACCATTTCTCTATTAACAGTATTGATATCGCGATGGAAGTGATGACCCGCGCGTTTACCTTTAGTGACAGTAGTGCCTCAAAGGAAGATGAAAACTATCGTATCTTCTCGTTACTGGAAAACGCCGAAGAAGAAAAAGAACGGCAAATAGCCTCAATACTTTCATGGGAAATAGATATTATCTATAAAGTCTTGCTGGATTCTGATTTAGGCAGTAGTTTGCCTTTAAGCCAGGCTGATTTTGGCCTGTGGTTTAACCATAAAGGTCGACATTATTTTAGCGGCATTGCCGAAGTGGGTCATATCTCCCGCCTGATTCAGGATTTCGACGGTATTTTTAATCAAACCATACGTAATGCAAAAAATTTGAGCAACAAAACTCTACGGGTGAGATTTTTATTACAGATAAGAAATACCGTATCGCAAATTATTACCTTGCTGCGTGAATTATTTGAAGAAGTATCTCGCCACGAAGTGGGTATGGATGTACTGACAAAATTACTTAACCGCCGCTTCCTGCCGACCATCTTTAAACGCGAAATTGCCCATGCCAACCGGACCGGAACCCCCCTGTCAGTGCTGATTATTGACGTTGATAAATTCAAAGAGATCAACGATACGTGGGGCCATAACACCGGTGATGAAATTTTGCGTAAAGTTTCTCAGGCCTTTTACGACAACGTCCGCAGTAGTGATTATGTTTTTCGTTACGGGGGAGATGAATTTATCATTGTCCTGACTGAAGCTTCTGAAAACGAAACGTTACGTACCGCAGAACGTATTCGCAGTCGGGTGGAGAAAACCAAACTGAAAGCCGCAAACGGCGAAGATATTGCCCTCTCACTTTCCATCGGTGCCGCCATGTTTAATGGTCATCCTGACTATGAGCGCCTCATTCAAATAGCCGATGAAGCTCTGTATATCGCCAAAAGACGAGGTAGAAACCGTGTTGAACTCTGGAAAGCCAGTCTTTAGATGCGCCAGGATGCAGAGGTAATCATGAAGCTAACCGATGCGGATAATGCCGCCGATGGCATTTTTTTCCCCGCCCTTGAGCAAAATATGATGGGCGCGGTGTTAATTAACGAAAATGATGAAGTGATGTTTTTCAACCCCGCCGCAGAGAAGCTCTGGGGATACAAACGTGAAGAAGTCATTGGCAATAACATTGATATGCTGATTCCGCGGGATTTGCGTCCTGCGCATCCTGAATATATCCGTCACAACCGTGAAGGCGGTAAAGCGCGCGTCGAGGGGATGAGTCGGGAGCTGCAGCTGGAGAAAAAAGACGGCAGTAAAATCTGGACCCGTTTTGCGCTATCGAAAGTGAGCGCCGAGGGTAAAATTTATTACCTGGCGCTGGTACGGGATGCCAGCGTAGAAATGGCGCAAAAAGAACAGACCCGACAATTGATTATTGCTGTTGACCATCTCGACCGACCGGTGATTGTCCTCGATCCGGAACGCCATATTGTGCAGTGCAATCGCGCATTTACCGAAATGTTTGGTTACTGCATTAGCGAAGCCAGCGGTATGCAGCCCGATACACTCCTGAACATTCCTGAATTCCCTGCCGATAACCGCATTCGTTTACAACAGTTGCTATGGAAAACCGCCCGCGATCAGGATGAATTTCTGCTGTTGACGCGCACCGGTGAAAAAATCTGGATTAAAGCCTCTATCAGCCCGGTTTATGATGTGCTCGCGCATCTGCAGAACCTGGTAATGACTTTCTCGGATATCACCGAAGAACGGCAAATCCGCCAGCTTGAAGGCAATATTCTCGCCGCCATGTGCAGCAGCCCGCCATTTCATGAAATGGGGGAAATCATTTGTCGTAACATCGAATCTGTTCTCAACGAATCGCATGTTTCGCTGTTCGCGCTGCGCAACGGGATGCCGATACACTGGGCGTCATCTTCACACGGTGCAGAAGTTCAAAATGCGCAAAGCTGGTCAGCGACCATTCGTCAGCGTGATGGTGCGCCTGCGGGGATCCTGCAAATTAAAACCTCGTCAGGAGCAGAAACCAGCGCCTTTATCGAACGCGTGGCAGATATCAGCCAGCATATGGCCGCGCTGGCGCTGGAACAGGAAAAAAGCCGTCAGCATATTGAACAACTAATCCAATTTGATCCGATGACCGGTCTGCCAAATCGCAATAACCTGCACAATTACCTCGATGACCTGGTCGACAAAGCCGTCTCTCCGGTGGTCTATCTCATCGGTGTTGACCATATTCAGGATGTGATTGATAGCCTTGGCTATGCGTGGGCCGATCAGGCATTGCTGGAAGTGGTCAATCGCTTTCGTGAAAAACTCAAACCGGATCAGTATCTCTGTCGTATCGAAGGTACGCAGTTTGTCCTCGTGAGCCTGGAAAACGACGTCAGTAACATTACCCAAATCGCCGATGAGCTACGGAATGTGGTCAGCAAGCCGATAATGATTGACGATAAACCATTCCCGCTCACCTTGAGCATTGGCATCAGCTACGACGTGGGTAAAAACCGCGATTACCTGCTCTCCACTGCTCACAATGCAATGGATTTTATTCGCAAAAATGGCGGTAATGGCTGGCAGTTCTTCAGCCCGGCGATGAACGAAATGGTAAAAGAGCGTTTGGTTTTAGGCGCGGCGCTCAAAGAAGCGATTAGCAATAACCAACTGAAACTGGTTTACCAGCCACAAATCTTCGCAGAAACGGGTGAACTGTACGGCATCGAAGCCCTTGCTCGCTGGCACGATCCCCTGCATGGTCATGTGCCCCCTTCACGGTTTATTCCTCTCGCAGAAGAGATTGGCGAAATCGAAAATATTGGGCGCTGGGTCATCGCGGAAGCTTGCCGTCAGTTAGCAGAATGGCGTAGCCAGAATATTCATATTCCAGCGTTATCCGTTAACTTGTCTGCGCTGCACTTCCGCAGTAATCAGCTGCCTAATCAGGTGTCTGATGCAATGCAAGTCTGGGGCATTGACGGCCACCAGCTAACGGTGGAAATCACCGAAAGCATGATGATGGAACACGATACGGAAATTTTTAAGCGCATCCAGATCCTGCGCGATATGGGCGTGGGTTTATCGGTAGATGATTTTGGCACGGGTTTTTCCGGGTTATCCCGCTTAGTCAGTCTTCCGGTAACGGAAATCAAAATTGACAAAAGTTTTGTTGATCGTTGTCTGACTGAAAAACGCATCCTTGCCTTACTTGAAGCTATTACCAGCATTGGGCAAAGCCTCAATTTAACCGTCGTAGCGGAAGGCGTCGAAACCAAAGAGCAATTTGAGATGCTACGCAAGATCCACTGTCGCGTTATTCAGGGATATTTCTTTTCCCGGCCCCTTCCCGCCGAAGAAATTCCAGGCTGGATGAGCAGCGTGTTACCGCTGAAAATCTGACAAATCCCTCTCGCCCGCACTCGCGGGTTTTCATTTAACGTGACACTGTCACTTAAATACTGTGATTTCAGCTACGATTCCGGGAGATTCCTTCCTTAACTTCCCCTCTTGCACCAAAACTGCACTACGCTGCACAAATGTTGATCAAAAGTTAAAAAATATAACTTTAAGCCAGCATTCTGGCGCTTATCCCGGCATGGCATGAGATCTGCATAAGCGGAAAGCGCAGCAATTTTTGTCTTATACAGGAACCGTTTATGTCGGATACCACCGAACTGGTTGATTTAGCCGTGATCTTCCCTGATCTGGAGATCGAATTGAAATATGCCTGCGCTGATAACATCACAGGTAAAGCTATTTATCAGCAAGCGCGTTGTCTGTTACACAAGGATGCGATTACCGCGCTGGCGAAAAGTATGAGTATCGCCCAGCTGTCAGGCTTACAACTGGTGATTTACGATGCGTATCGCCCACAACAAGCACAGGCGATGTTGTGGCAAACCTGCCCAGACCCGCAATATGTTGTTGATGTGACGGTCGGTTCTAATCACAGCCGTGGCACCGCGATCGACCTGACGCTTCGTGATGAGCACGGGAACATCCTCGATATGGGCGCAGAGTTCGATGAAATGCACGAACGTTCCCATACTTACCATCCTTCCGTCCCGCCCGCCGCTCAGCGCAATCGCCTGTTGCTGAATGCGATTATGACTGGCGGTGGCTTTGTCGGTATCCCGAGCGAATGGTGGCACTTCGAATTACCCCAGGCAGCGAGTTACCCACTACTCGCTGATCAATTCACCTGTTTTATATCCCCTGGCACACAGCACGCCAGTTAATCAGGAAACTGTCATGAAGAGATCGATTTCGTTTCGTCCTACATTGCTCGCGATCGTCCTTGCCACAACAATGCCGGTTGCGCACGCCGCCGTACCGAAAGATATGCTGGTGATCGGTAAAGCTGCCGACCCACAAACCCTCGACCCGGCGGTAACAATTGATAATAACGACTGGACAGTGACCTACCCGTCTTATCAGCGACTGGTTCAGTACAAAACGGACGGTGATAAAGGCTCAACAGACGTTGAAGGCGATCTGGCGAGTAGCTGGAAAGCGTCTGACGATCAAAAAGAGTGGACGTTCACCCTGAAGGACAATGCTAAATTTGCCGATGGCACACCCGTCACTGCCGAAGCAGTAAAACTCTCTTTTGAGCGGTTACTAAAAATCGGTCAGGGGCCAGCAGAAGCATTTCCCAAAGATTTAAAGATTGATACTCCCGACGAACATACGGTGAGGTTTACCCTTAGCCAGCCATTCGCACCGTTCCTCTACACGCTGGCGAATGACGGTGCATCCATTATCAATCCGGCGGTCTTAAAAGAACATGCGGCGATGATGCCCGTGGTTTCCTCGCGCAAAATACCGCTGGCTCAGGACCGTTTATGCTGAAAAGCTGGCAAAAAGGTCAGCAATTAGTTCTGGTGCCAAATCCGCATTACCCCGGCAATAAACCGAACTTCAAACGGGTATCGGTAAAAATTATCGGTGAAAGTGCCTCCCGTCGCCTGCAACTCTCCCGTGGCGACATTGACATTGCCGATGCGCTGCCGGTGGATCAACTCAACGCCCTGAAGCAGGAAAACAAAGTCAACGTGGCAGAGTATCCGTCACTGCGCGTCACCTATCTGTATCTCAATAACAGCAAAGCGCCACTTAATCAGGCGGATCTGCGTCGGGCCATTTCCTGGTCTACCGATTATCAGGGTATGGTTAACGGCATTCTGAGTGGTAACGGAAAACAAATGCGCGGCCCGATTCCGGAAGGCATGTGGGGATACGATGCGACGGCAATGCAATACAACCATGACGAAACGAAAGCCAAAGCCGAATGGGATAAAGTGACGAGCAAACCCACCAGCCTGACGTTTCTCTACTCCGATAACGACCCGAACTGGGAACCTATTGCTCTGGCAACACAATCCAGCCTCAACAAGCTGGGCATCAATGTGAAGCTGGAAAAGCTGGCGAACGCCACCATGCGCGACAGAGTGGGTAAAGGTGATTACGACATCGCGATTGGCAACTGGAGTCCGGATTTTGCCGACCCGTATATGTTTATGAATTACTGGTTTGAGTCCGACAAAAAAGGTCTGCCGGGTAACCGCTCGTTCTATGAAAACAGTGAGGTCGATAAGCTACTGCGCAATGCGCTAGCGACCACCGACCAGACGCAGCGTACCCGGGACTACCAGCAGGCACAGAAAATCGTCATTGATGACGCTGCTTATGTGTATCTGTTCCAGAAAAACTACCAACTGGCGATGAACAAAGAGGTGAAAGGCTTTGTGTTCAATCCCATGCTGGAACAGGTCTTCAATATCAATACCATGAGTAAATAACGTGACCTTCTGGAGTATTTTACGCCAACGCTGCTGGGGGCTGGTGCTCGTGGTGGCGGGCGTCTGTGTGATTACGTTTATTATCTCGCACCTGATCCCCGGCGACCCGGCGCGGTTACTGGCGGGTGACCGCGCCAGCGATGCTATCGTGGATAATATTCGCCAGCAACTGGGACTGGACCAGCCACTGTACGTACAGTTTTACCGCTACGTCAGCGACCTGTTTCAGGGTGACCTGGGAACATCCATTCGTACCGGGCGTCCGGTGCTGGAAGAGTTGCCCATATTTTTCCCGGCGACGCTGGAACTGGCATTTTGCGCCCTGCTGCTGGCACTCCTGGTTGGTATCCCGCTGGGCATACTCTCTGCAGTCTGGCGAAATCGCTGGCTGGATCATCTGGTGCGAATAATGGCCATTACCGGAATCTCCACGCCTGCGTTCTGGCTTGGGCTGGGCGTCATTGTGCTGTTTTATGGTCATCTGCAAATTCTTCCCGGCGGCGGAAGGCTTGATGACTGGCTGGATCCACCAACGCACGTTACCGGCTTTTATCTGCTCGATGCGCTGCTTGAAGGCAACGGTGAAGTCTTCTTCAATGCGCTGCAACATCTCATCTTACCGGCATTGACGCTGGCGTTCGTTCACCTGGGGATTGTCGCTCGCCAGATCCGCTCAGCTATGCTGGAACAATTGAGTGAAGACTACATTCGTACCGCCCGGGCCAGCGGCTTGCCCGGCTGGTATATCGTTTTATGTTATGCGCTACCCAATGCGTTGATCCCCTCGATTACCGTATTGGGGCTGGCGCTGGGCGATTTGTTGTATGGCGCAGTGCTCACCGAAACCGTTTTTGCCTGGCCCGGAATGGGTGCATGGGTAGTAACATCAATACAGGCGCTCGACTTCCCGGCAGTGATGGGCTTTGCCGTCGTGGTTTCATTTGCTTATGTGCTGGTCAACCTGGTGGTGGATTTGCTCTATTTGTGGATTGATCCGCGTATCGGACGTGGAGGTGATGAATGATGCTAAGCGAGGAAACGTCCGTCGTACGCCCACCAAAACAAACGCGATTTAACGGTGCAAAACTGGTATGGATGCTGAAAGGCAGTCCGCTCACCGTGACCGGCGCAGTCATCATTGTATTAATGCTATTGATGATGATTTTTTCACCGTGGCTGGCGACGCATGATCCCAACGCCATTGATTTAACTGCCCGCCTTTTGCCGCCTTCTGCGGCACACTGGTTTGGTACCGATGAAGTGGGACGCGATCTGTTTAGCCGCGTACTGGTCGGCAGTCAGCAATCAATTCTCGCCGGATTAGTGGTGGTCGCCATTGCGGGTATGATGGGTTCGCTACTCGGGTGTCTATCCGGTGTGCTTGGCGGACGCACAGACGCGATCATCATGCGCATCATGGACATTATGCTGTCGATTCCTTCGCTGGTGCTGACAATGGCGCTGGCTGCCGCACTTGGACCGAGTTTGTTTAACGCCATGCTGGCGATTGCTATCGTGCGAATCCCGTTTTATGTGCGCCTGGCGCGGGGGCAAACATTAGTTGTCCGCCAGTACACTTACGTTCAGGCGGCGAAAACCTTTGGTGCGTCACGCTGGCATCTGATCAACTGGCATATTTTACGTAACTCCCTGCCGCCGCTGATTGTGCAGGCATCGCTGGATATTGGTAGCGCGATTTTAATGGCCGCCACGTTGGGATTTATTGGCCTGGGTGCTCAACAACCGAGTGCTGAATGGGGGGCGATGGTGGCGAATGGTCGCAACTATGTGCTCGATCAATGGTGGTATTGCGCATTTCCGGGGGCAGCGATTTTGCTTACCGCCGTCGGGTTCAATCTCTTTGGTGATGGTATTCGCGATCTGCTTGACCCGAAAGCAGGAGGAAAGCAGTCATGACCCAACCCGTTCTGGACATTCAACAACTGCATTTGAGTTTCTCCGGTTTTAACGGCGACGTTCACGCGCTCAACAATGTGTCATTGAAAATCAACCGCGGTGAAATTGTCGGTCTGGTGGGAGAATCCGGCTCGGGTAAATCAGTCACTGCAATGTTGATTATGCGTCTGTTACCGACGGGCAGTTATTGCGTACATCGGGGACATATTTCACTGCTGGGAGAAGATGCTCTTAACGCTCGGGAAAAACAGCTTCGTCAGTGGCGCGGCGCACGAGTGGCGATGATCTTTCAGGAACCGATGACCGCCCTAAATCCGACACGTCGAATAGGTCTTCAGATGATGGACGTGATCCGCCATCATCAACCAATAAGTCGTCGGGAAGCCAGAGCTAAAGCGATTGCCCTGCTGGAAGAGATGCAAATCCCGGATGCCGTGGAAGTTATGTCGCGCTATCCGTTTGAGCTTTCAGGTGGTATGCGCCAGCGGGTAATGATTGCGCTGGCATTCTCCTGCGAGCCGCAATTGATTATTGCCGACGAACCGACTACGGCGCTGGACGTCACGGTACAGTTGCAGGTACTGCGTCTGCTTAAACATAAAGCCCGCGCCAGTGGAACTGCGGTACTGTTCATCAGCCATGATATGGCCGTGGTGTCGCAACTGTGCGATAGCGTTTACGTGATGTATGCCGGAAGCGTGATCGAGAGCGGTATGACGGCAGACGTTATCCATCATCCCCGGCATCCGTATACCATTGGTTTGCTGCAATGCGCACCGGAACATGGAATACCACGCCAGCCATTACCCGCCATTCCAGGGACGGTACCAAACCTCACCCATTTGCCTGACGGCTGCGCTTTTCGCGATCGTTGCTATGCGGCAGGTACACAGTGTGAAAACGTCCCGGCGCTGACAGCGTGTGGTGACAACAACCACCGCTGCGCCTGTTGGTATCCTCAGCAGGAGGTCATTAGTGTCTGACACGTTATTAACGTTACGCGACGTCTATATCAATTTCCCGGCCCGAAAAAACTGGCTTGGTAAAACTACGGAACATGTTCATGCCATCAATGGTATTGATTTACAGATCCGTCGTGGTGAAACCTTAGGGATCGTCGGTGAGTCAGGCTGCGGCAAAAGCACCCTCGCACAGCTTTTAATGGGTATGCTGCAACCGAGCCACGGGCAGTACATCCGTTCAGGATCACAACGCATTATGCAGATGGTGTTTCAGGACCCGCTCTCTTCGCTTAATCCGCGCTTACCGGTGTGGCGCATCATCACGGAACCGCTCTGGATTGCTAAGCGTAGTAGTGAACAACAGCGGCGAGCGTTGGCAGAGGAGCTGGCTGTGCAGGTGGGTATTCGTCCGGAGTATCTCGACCGCTTGCCTCATGCGTTCTCAGGCGGGCAGCGGCAACGTATCGCCATTGCCAGAGCACTCTCTTCGCAGCCTGACCTGATTGTGCTTGATGAACCCACCTCGGCGCTGGATATCTCCGTGCAGGCGCAGATCCTCAATTTACTGGTAACGCTACAGGAAAATCGCGAGCTGACTTATGTGCTGATTTCACACAATGTCTCGGTGATACGTCATATGAGCGATCGGGTGGCGGTGATGTATCTCGGACAGATTGTGGAACTAGGAGACGCGCAACAGGTGCTGACAGCTCCGGCACATCCATACACCCGATTATTGCTGGATTCCCTCCCCGCCATTGATAAACCGCTGGAGGAAGAATGGGCATTACGTAAAACGGATCTACCAGGAAACCGCACGTTGCCACAAGGCTGTTTTTTCCGTGAACGTTGCCCTCTGGCAACCCACGGATGTGAAGTCCGGCAATCATTAACAATAAGGGAGGACGGACGTGAGATCAGGTGCTGGCGGGCGCTGTAGAGACGCTAACAACGCATCAGGCAATCACGCGCCTGACGCGTCATCCGGCAACGCTTTATGATTTCAACTGGTAATCAAGCGTAATTTCAGCTTTCAGTACCTGAGAAACCGGGCATCCTGCTTTTGCTTTCTGGATAATGCCGTCAAAAGTAGAGGCATCAATACCCGGCACCGCAACTTCACTCTTCAGTGCGATTTTCGTAATTGCAAAACCGGCATCCACTTTATCCAGCGAGACATCGGCGGTGGTATCAATCGATGTTGGCGTGAATCCTGCTTCCCCCAGCATTAATGAAAGCGCCATTGAGAAACATGCTGCATGCGCCGCGCCAATTAGTTCTTCAGGGTTAGTTCCTTTTTCGCCTTCAAAACGCGTATTAAATCCATACGGCTGTTGGTTCAGCACGCCGCTCTCGGTGGATACGGTTCCCTTCCCGCGTTTGATATCGCCTTCCCAGTGTGCCTGACCTTTCTTATGGATTGTCATTGTTGCTCTCCTGTGGGCTTAAAAAGGAAATTATAGACTACGTGAGAAACAGCACGAGGATAAGCAGGATATTCCGAATAAAATCCGGCGAAAATATTACTTCTGCACTTAAATTAAATTCCCACAATAGATAACCGGGAATATATAACTCAAGAGATATTGCATCAATATCAATCAACTCACACCAACAATATTCCCATTAATATCATGGGGTTAAAATATAAAAATCATCAACCAGGACTAATCTTAACAACGAAGCGGCAAATATTTGCCATGCTGAATGTGCTTTATAAATCTGCGATCCGTAGCAGACACCAAAAATAAACAGACACGGAGAATCACTATGTTTACTTATTATCAGGCAGAAAATTCAACAGCAGAACCCGCTCTGGTTAATGCCATTGAGCAAGGCCTTCGGGCAGAACACGGTGTTGTCACTGAAGATGACATTCTCATGGAGCTGACCAAATGGGTGGAAGCTTCTGATAACGACATCCTCAGTGATATCTACCAACAAACGATCAATTATGTGGTCAGTGGCCAGCACCCTACGCTTTAAGGTGCTATGCTTGATCGGCAACCTAATTTAGGGGTTTAGCACGTGTTTCTTCGCTACGGCGATGTTGTCCTTAAAACTAGCAACAGGATTGAGGAGTTAAAATGAAATCGAACCGTCAGGCACGTCATATTCTTGGACTGGACCATAAAATTTCTAACCAGCGCAAAATAGTTACCGAAGGTGATAAATCCAGCGTGGTAAATAACCCAACCGGCAGAAAACGCCCCGCTGAAAAGTAATCTTTAACAATCAGTCCTCAATGACGATTAAACACCATTGCCTGCGCAATGGTGTTTTTGTTTTTAACTGCTTTATACTTGGAGCCGACCCCCTGGCGGTAAAGCAAAGACGATAAAAGCACCCCAGGGATGGATATTCAAAAAAGAGTGAGTGACATGGAACCAAAAACAAAAAAACAGCGTTCGCTTTATATTCCTTACGCTGGCCCTGTACTGCTGGAATTTCCGTTGTTGAATAAAGGCAGCGCCTTCAGCATGGAAGAACGCCGTAACTTCAACCTGCTGGGGTTACTGCCGGAAGTGGTCGAAACCATCGAAGAACAAGCGGAACGCGCATGGATCCAGTATCAGGGATTCAAAACCGAAATCGACAAGCACATCTACCTGCGTAACATCCAGGACACTAACGAAACCCTCTTCTACCGTCTGGTAAACAATCATCTTGATGAGATGATGCCCGTTATTTACACCCCAACCGTCGGCGCAGCCTGTGAGCGTTTTTCTGAGATCTACCGTCGTTCCCGCGGCGTGTTTATCTCATACCAGAACCGCCACAATATGGACGATATTCTGCAAAACGTACCGAACCATAATATTAAAGTGATTGTGGTGACTGACGGCGAACGTATTCTGGGGCTTGGTGACCAGGGCATCGGTGGGATGGGTATTCCGATCGGTAAACTGTCGCTCTATACCGCCTGCGGTGGCATAAGCCCGGCGTATACACTGCCGGTGGTGCTGGATGTCGGGACGAACAACCAGCAGTTGCTTAACGATCCGCTGTATATGGGCTGGCGTAATCCACGTATCACTGACGACGAATACTATGAATTCGTGGATGAATTTATCCAGGCTGTGAAACAACGCTGGCCGGACGTGCTGTTGCAGTTTGAAGACTTCGCACAAAAAAATGCGATGCCGTTACTTAACCGCTATCGCAATGAAATTTGTTCTTTTAACGATGATATTCAGGGCACCGCGGCGGTAACAGTCGGCACGCTGATCGCAGCAAGTCGCGCGGCAGGTGGTCAGTTAAGCGAGAAAAAGATTGTCTTCCTCGGCGCAGGCTCGGCGGGGTGCGGGATTGCCGAAATGATCATCGCCCAGACTCAGCGTGAAGGATTAAGCGAAGAAGCGGCGCGGCAGAAAGTCTTTATGGTCGATCGCTTTGGTCTGCTGACCGACAAGATGCCGAACCTGCTGCCTTTCCAGACCAAACTGGTGCAGAAGCGTGAAAATCTCAGTGACTGGGATACTGACAGCGATGTGCTGTCATTGCTTGATGTGGTGCGCAATGTCAAACCGGATATTCTGATTGGCGTCTCAGGACAGACCGGGCTGTTTACGGAAGAGATCATCCGTGAGATGCACAAACACTGTCCGCGTCCGATCGTGATGCCGCTGTCTAACCCGACTTCACGTGTGGAAGCCACACCGCAGGACATTATCGCCTGGACCGAAGGTAACGCGCTGGTCGCCACCGGCAGTCCGTTTAATCCGGTGGTATGGAAAGATAAAATCTACCCTATCGCGCAATGCAACAACGCTTTTATCTTCCCGGGCATTGGGCTGGGCGTTATTGCTTCCGGCGCGTCACGTATCACCGATGAGATGCTGATGTCGGCAAGCGAAACGCTTGCTCAGTATTCGCCGCTGGTACTGAACGGCGAAGGTCTGGTACTGCCGGAACTGAAAGATATTCAGAAAGTGTCCCGCGCAATTGCGTTTGCGGTTGGCAAAATGGCGCAGCAGCAAGGAGTGGCGGTGAAAACGTCTGCCGAAGCTCTGCAACAGGCCATTGATGATAACTTCTGGCAAGCCGAATACCGCGACTACCGCCGTACATCCATCTAAGCCTGCGCCCGGTAGTGACTGCTACCGGGCAATTTTCCTCTTCCTTTTTCAGTTCTCATCCATACTGGGTAGTGGCGAATAAATCTCATTTGCCTCACCTGCTATGCAGAACATCATCCGAAAAGGAGGAAACTATGAAGGCTGCAGTTGTTACGAAGGATCATCATGTTGACGTTACGGATAAAACACTGCGCTCACTGAAACATGGCGAAGCCCTGCTGAAAATGGAGTGTTGTGGCGTATGTCATACCGATCTTCATGTTAAGAATGGCGATTTTGGTGATAAAACCGGCGTGATTCTGGGCCATGAAGGCATCGGTGTGGTGGCAGAAGTTGGCCCCGGCGTTACCTCATTAAAACCAGGCGATCGCGCCAGCGTGGCGTGGTTTTACGAAGGATGCGGTCATTGCGAATACTGTAACAGTGGTAACGAAACGCTCTGCCGTTCAGTAAAAAATGCCGGATACAGCGTTGATGGCGGCATGGCGGAAGAGTGCATCGTGGTCGCCGATTACGCGGTTAAAGTGCCGGATGGCCTGGACTCCGCGGCGGCCAGCAGCATTACCTGCGCGGGTGTCACCACCTACAAAGCAGTAAAACTGTCAAAAATTCGTCCAGGACAGTGGATTGCTATCTACGGTCTTGGCGGGCTGGGCAACCTCGCCCTGCAATACGCGAAGAATGTCTTTAACGCCAAAGTGATCGCCATTGATGTCAATGATGAGCAGTTGAAACTGGCAACCGAAATGGGTGCTGATTTAGCGATTAACTCACGCACCGAAGACGCCGCCAAAATTGTGCAGGAGAAAACCGGTGGCGCTCACGCAGCGGTGGTGACAGCGGTAGCTAAAGCTGCGTTTAACTCGGCAGTTGATGCTGTCCGTGCTGGCGGTCGTGTTGTGGCAGTCGGTCTGCCGCCAGAGTCTATGAGCCTGGACATCCCACGCCTTGTGCTGGATGGTATTGAAGTGGTCGGTTCGCTAGTTGGCACGCGCCAGGATCTCACCGAAGCCTTCCAGTTTGCCGCCGAAGGCAAAGTGGTGCCGAAAGTCGCCCTGCGTCCGTTAGCGGACATCAACACCATCTTTACTGAGATGGAAGAAGGCAAAATCCGTGGCCGTATGGTGATTGATTTCCGCCGCTAAGAAGCCTTTGCTGCGACTGCCATGTTTGAGTCGCAGCCTGTTTTGCGAGACGCTTTCCGCAATTTCACTCTTCTTCTTTTCCTCCCCCATCTTTCCTCTCACAATTCACGAAAACGTAGCGAAATTTGTTGCGCTGCACGGAACAACAGTGATAGTGTTCCTTTCGAAGGAACAAGGATGAAGAGATGATAATGAATTTCAGACACAAGGGATTGCGTGACTTGTGTCTTCTCGGCAAAACCTCCGGCGTTATACCGAGTCAATGGCGATGCATACATACTGGATTACGAGGACTATCACTGATGAAAATGGCCAATCATCCCCGCCCGGGGGACATTATTCAGGAATCACTGGACGAGCTGAACGTCAGCCTGCGCGAGTTTGCCAGAGCAATGGAAATTGCGCCCTCAACGGCAAGCCGATTGCTGACCGGAAAAGCCGCGTTGACGCCAGAAATGGCGATTAAACTTTCCGTGGTGATCGGCAGTTCGCCGCAAATGTGGCTGAATCTACAAAACGCCTGGAGTCTGGCAGAGGCAGAAAAAACGGTAGATGTGTCGCGACTACGCCGTCTGGTTACGCAATAAAAAAATGGCGCCTTTTACAGCGCCATTTTCAGCTTAAAGTTCAAAAGAGATTATATCCCTTCTTCACTCTCTTTTTTCGCTTCTGCCTTTTCGATTTCACGATACCAGCGTGGATGGTGTTTCTTCGCCCAACGACGGCTCACCTTCCCTTCGATCATCCCTTTAATCGACCCTTTCACCCAGAATGCCATATACATATGGATCAGGATGGCGTGGATCAGGATGATACCCGCAGCCGCGTGAATCAACAGGCTATAACGGACAACCTGCATCGGGAAGTACTGCGCAAAGTACGGACGCCAGATAATCACCCCGGTAACCAGCAGCACGAAAATCATGCTCATGATCGACCAGAACATCATCTTTTGCCCGGCGTTGTACTTACCAACATCCGCCACTTTGTGTTCATTGCCTTTTAATACTTCGACAATGTTCAACAGCCACGGAATATCTTTCTTATCCGGGATGTTGTGATGCACAAAACGCACAAACATAAACATCAGCGCGACGAAAATCGCAATGCCGAAGAACGGGTGCAAAATGCGTCCCATCTGCGGCGTACCGAAGGTTTGTGTCAGCCATTGCAGCGTCGGGAAGAAGAACGAAATCCCGGACAGCGCTACCAGGAAGAAGCAAATCACCACGGTCCAGTGACAGGCGCGATCAATAAACTTGGTGCGCACAATCATTTTCGACTTACTCATGATGATCCTCCTCGTCATCGTCCACTTCCTTATTCGGGCCAATACCGATGTAGTGGAAAATTAACCCGGCAAAAGTGGCGATAAAGCCAGCCGCTGCCAGCGGTTTCAACGCGCCTTTCCACAGATTTACCGATGTATCGATCTTCGGATCTTTCGGCAGACCGTGATACAGCTCCGGCTGATCGGCGTGATGCAGCACGTACATGACGTGCGTACCACCGACCCCTTCCGGGTTGTAGACGCCAGCATGTTCGTAACCACGCGCTTTCAGTTTCGCCACGCGCTGTTCCGCCAGCTCCAGCATCTCCTTCTTGGTGCCGAAGTGGATAGCCCCGGTCGGACAAGTTTTCACACAAGCCGGTTCCTGACCGACGCTGACGCGATCGACGCAGAGTGTGCATTTATATACCCGGTTATCCTCTTTGTTGAGACGCGGAATATTAAACGGACACCCGGCAATGCAGTAACCACAGCCGATGCAGTTTTCCGACTGGAAATCGACAATCCCGTTAGCGTACTGAATGATTGCACCAGCAGACGGGCACGCCTTCAGGCAGCCCGGATCTTCACAGTGCATACAGCCATCTTTACGGATCAGCCACTCCAGCTTGCCGTTCTGTTCGGTTTCGCTAAAGCGCATCACCGTCCAGGACTTGGCGCTCAGATCGGCGGGGTTATCATAAACCCCGACGCAGTGCCCCACTTCATCACGGATATCGTTCCACTCCGAACACGCCACCTGACAGGCTTTACAGCCGATACAGGTGGAAACGTCGATAAGTTTCGCGACTTCTGCTTTGTAATCACGCACCTGAGAAGGCGGCGTGATGGAGTTAGTTGCGGACCTTTTGATAATGTCCTGCGTTTCCATAGCCATCTGTTCGCCCCCTTACGCCTTCTCGATGTTGACTAAGAACGCTTTATATTCCGGCGTTTGCGAGTTTGCATCACCGACATTCGGCGTCAGAGTGTTAGCGATATAACCTTTACGCGCGACACCCTCAAAGCCCCAGTGGATTGGAATACCCACCGTTTCAACCTGCTGACCGTTTACATTCAGTGGTTTCAGACGGCGCGTTACCACAGCCACCGCGCGGATAAAGCCACGCTTGCTGGAGACAGTGACACGATCGCCATTGGCAATACCTTTCGCCGCCGCCAGCGTTTCGCTGATTTCCACAAACTGTTCCGGCTGAGCAATTGCGTTGAGCAACGCGTGCTTGGTCCAGGTGTGGAAGTGCTCGGTCAGACGGTAGGTCGTACCCACATACGGGAACTGCTCTTTTTTACCCATCCGCAGCGCGTCTTGTTCATACAGACGAACCACCGGGTTAGACACCACGTTCGGATGCAGCGGGTTAGTGCCCAGCGGCGTTTCAATTGGCTCGTAGTGTTCCGGGAACGGACCTTCCGCCATTTTGTTGATGGCAAACAGGCGTCCCATCCCTTCCGGCTGCATGATAAACGGCCCGGTTGGCGTACCCGGTGCGGCATTGCCGAAGTCCGGAATATCGTTACCCGTCCACTTGCTGCCGTTCCACTGGATCAGCATCCGTTTCGGATCCCAAGGTTTACCGTTAATATCCGCCGAAGCACGGTTGTACAGCACGCGACGGTTGAGCGGCCACGCCCAGGCCCATCCCAGCGTATTCCCCAGACCGGACGGGTCGGAGTTATCGCGGTTGGCCATCTGGTTGCCCTGCTCTGTCCAGCTACCGGTGTAGATCCAGCAAGACGATGCGGTTGTACCGTCATCACGCAGATGCGCAAAGCTACTCAGTAACTGACCTTTCTTCGCAATCAGCACGCCATTGGCGTCATAGAGATCTTCCAGCGCATAGCCGTTATTCTCTTTCGCCACTTCGTCAGACTGCGGTTCGTGCGGCTGCTTGTAGTTCCAGCTCATCTTCATCAGCGGTTCTACGCCTTTACCACCTTCGGCCTGGTACAGCTCGCGCAGATGATGGTAGATACCCGCCAGAATTTCGCCGTCGTTACGCGCTTCGCCTGGCGCGTCCTGACCTTTCCAGTGCCACTGCAACCAGCGACCGGAGTTAGCGATAGAACCATCTTCTTCAGCAAAGCAGGTCGAAGGCAGACGGAATACCTCTGTCTGAATAGATGCCGGATCGACATCGTTCGACTCGCCGTGGTTCTGCCAGAAAGTAGAGGTTTCAGTCACCAGCGGATCGATAACCACCATGTACTTCAGCTTGCTCAGGCAGCTCACCACTTTGTTTTTGTCCGGGAAGGACGCAACCGGGTTAAAGCCCTGGCAGAAATAACCAGTGACTTTGCCTTCGTCCATCATGTTGAAATACTTGATGACGTCGTAGGTCTGGTCCCACTTGGGCAGCCAGTCGTAGCCCCAGTTGTTCTCTTTCTGCGCAGCATCGCCGTAGAAAGATTTCATCAGACTAACGAAGAACTTCGGATAGTTGCTCCAGTAGTTCACCTGATCAGCCAGCGTCGCTTTCGGCGTGTTCGCTTCCAGATACGACTGCAAATCAACCTGTTTTTCTGACGGCAGCGTCAGATAACCCGGCAGGCTGGTAGAGAGCAGGCCTAAGTCAGTCAGGCCCTGAATGTTGGAGTGACCACGCAACGCGTTCACGCCGCCACCGGCCATACCCATGTTACCGAGCAGCAACTGGATCATCGCCATAGTACGGATGTTCTGCGCACCCACGGTGTGTTGGGTCCAGCCCAGTGCGTACAGGAAGGTGGTTGTGCGATCCGGCGCGCTGGTGGAGGCCAGCACTTCACACACTTTCAGGAAGTCGGCTTTTGGTGTACCGCAGATGTTTTCAACAACGTCCGGCGTGTAACGGGAAACGTGCGCTTTCAGCAAGTTCCACACACAGCGCGGATGAGTCAGTGTTTCATCGCGTTTCGCATAGCCGTTTTCATCGAACTGATAGTTCCAGGACGATTTATCGTATTGCCGTTTTTCAGCGTCGTAGCCGCTGAACAGACCGTCTTCGAAAGCAAAATCATCACGCACCAGCAGGCTGGCGTTGGTGTAATGCTTAACGTATTCGGCGTTGATCTTGTTGTTTTCGATCAGGTAGCGCAAAACGCCAGACAGGAACGTAATGTCCGTACCGGAACGAATAGGTGCGTAAATATCCGCCACAGAAGCGGTACGCGTAAAACGGGGATCGACAACGATCAAGGTTGCATCGTTGTTGTTTTTCGCTTCCATCGCCCATCGGAAACCGACGGGATGCGCTTCAGCAGCGTTACCGCCCATCACCATTACGACGTTAGCGTTTTTGATATCCACCCAGTGGTTGGTCATCGCACCACGACCAAATGTTGGAGCAAGACTTGCTACCGTTGGTCCGTGTCAGACGCGCGCCTGGTTGTCTACCGCCAGCATCCCAAGGGAGCGGGCAAATTTTTGAGTCAGCATCCCGGTTTCGTTGCTGGCACCGGAGGCACACAGCATACCGGTAGAAAGCCAACGGTTTACCGTTACGCCCTGCTCATTCTTTTCAATAAAGTTAGCGTCACGGTCTGCTTTCATCAGCTTCGCAATACGGGAGAATGCTTCTTCCCAGCTAATGCGCTGCCATTTGTCAGAACCTGGCGCACGATATTCCGGATAGCGCAGACGGTTTTCGCTGTTCACGTAATCCAGCAATCCGGCCCCTTTCGGGCACAGCGCACCACGGCTTACCGGATGATCCGGGTCACCTTCAATGTGATAAATCGCTTCTCTGGCGTTTTTCGCGCCATCACCCAGGCTATACATCAATAGCCCGCAACCTACGGAACAGTATGTACAAGTGTTACGGATCTCTTTCGCGCGTAATAATTTGTAGTTTCGCGCCTGAGCCAGTGCTTGCTTCGGGGCAAAACCCAATGCCGCGACTGTTGTTCCAGCCATACCGCCCGCGCAGATTTTAAAAAATTGTCTGCGACTGACGTCCATTGCTTTCCTCTTTTTTCAGGGGTATTACTGCGCGAGGAAACTAACAGTAAAATTCTGAATCTTTTTGCGCGAAATCAAAAAGAACAGCTGTTTGCCACAAAATAATCCGCCTGCGCAAATTGACCTACCTCAATAGCGGTAGAAAAACGCACCACTGCCTGACAGGCCAGTTAAAAAAATGCTATAAAATTCAGCTTAATTTTTAACGGCAAGAGAGACAAAACAGCGAGCATGACACGACAAAAAGCAACGCTCATAGGGCTAATAGCGATCGTCCTGTGGAGCACAATGGTAGGATTGATTCGCGGTGTCAGTGAGGGGCTCGGCCCGGTCGGCGGCGCAGCTGCTATCTATTCATTAAGCGGGCTGCTGTTAATCTTCACGGTTGGATTTCCGCGTATTCGGCAGATCCCGAAAGGCTATTTACTCGCCGGGAGTCTGTTATTCGTCAGCTATGAAATCTGTCTGGCGCTTTCCTTAGGGTATGCGGCGAGCCGTCATCAGGCGATTGAAGTAGGTATGGTGAACTATCTATGGCCCAGTCTGACAATTCTCTTTGCCATTCTGTTTAATGGTCAGAAAACCAACTGGCTGATTGTACCTGGAATATTATTAGCCCTGGTCGGTGTCTGCTGGGTGTTAGGCGGTGACAATGGGTTACACTATGATGAAATCATCAATAATATTACCACCAGTCCATTGAGTTATTTCCTGGCGTTCATTGGCGCTTTTATCTGGGCAGCTTATTGTACAGTAACGAATAAATACGCACGCGGATTTAATGGAATAACCGTTTTTGTCCTGCTAACGGGAGCAAGTCTGTGGGTTTACTATTTTCTCACGCCACAACCAGAAATGGTATTTAGCACACCCGTCATGATTAAACTCATCTCTGCGGCATTTACCTTAGGATTTGCTTACGCTGCGTGGAACGTTGGCATTTTACATGGCAACGTCACCATTATGGCAGTAGGTTCGTATTTTACGCCCGTACTTTCGTCGGCGCTTGCTGCGGTACTGCTTAGTGCTCCGCTATCGTTCTCATTCTGGCAAGGCGCACTGATGGTCTGCGGCGGTTCCCTGCTCTGCTGGCTGGCGACACGTCGTGGATAAAATTATTGTCGGGTCATAGCACCCGGCAGTTAACCCGCTAAATTACGACAATAATAAAAAATAAATTTCAAATACCAGTAATTCACCTTATATCTCATTTCGACTTCGATCACATATCGACAAATAATATTATTTCATCTAGTATTCTCATTGTTTTTAATCACCATTCTATTTTAAAAACAGTATGTCATTTGTAAATGACGCCGTTTAAAATTCGTTTAGAAAATAGGTTTAACGATAATTAAAAGGATACTGTTAAATGAAATTAAAAATAGTTGCGGTGGTTGTAACTGGTTTGTTAGCTGCGAACGTAGCACATGCTGCCGAAGTATATAACAAGGATGGTAATAAACTCGACCTTTATGGCAAGGTTACCGCTCTACGTTATTTTACTGATGATAAGCGTGACGATGGTGATAAAACTTATGCCCGTCTCGGTTTTAAAGGAGAAACGCAAATCAATGATCAAATGATTGGTTTTGGTCACTGGGAATATGATTTTAAAGGCTATAACGATGAAGCCAACGGCTCGCGCGGCAACAAAACCCGCCTTGCCTATGCAGGTTTAAAAATTAGTGAATTTGGCTCTCTGGACTATGGTCGTAACTACGGTGTCGGTTATGACATTGGTTCATGGACCGATATGTTGCCAGAATTTGGTGGCGATACCTGGAGCCAGAAAGATGTCTTCATGACATATCGTACCACTGGTGTGGCAACCTATCGCAACTACGATTTCTTTGGCTTAATTGAAGGGCTGAACTTTGCCGCACAATATCAAGGCAAAAATGAACGCACTGACAACGCTCATCTTTATGGTGCTGACTATACGCGTGCCAATGGTGACGGTTTTGGTATCTCCTCAACTTATGTTTATGATGGTTTTGGGATCGGTGCTGTGTATACCAAATCTGATCGGACAAATGCGCAGGAAAGAGCAGCGGCTAATCCTCTCAATGCCTCCGGTAAGAATGCAGAACTGTGGGCAACAGGTATAAAATATGATGCCAACAACATTTACTTTGCAGCTAATTACGCTGAAACATTAAACATGACCACCTATGGTGATGGTTATATCTCTAACAAAGCACAAAGTTTCGAAGTGGTGGCCCAATATCAATTCGACTTCGGCTTGCGCCCATCACTCGCTTACCTGAAATCAAAAGGCAGAGATCTGGGGCGTTACGGCGATCAGGACATGATTGAGTATATCGACGTTGGTGCAACGTATTTCTTCAACAAAAATATGTCGACCTATGTTGATTATAAAATCAACCTGATCGATGAAAGCGACTTTACCCGTGCCGTAGATATTCGCACCGATAACATCGTCGCAACGGGCATTACCTATCAGTTCTAACATCCTCTCCTGACCAGCCCTTCTCTGGGCTGGTTTTTGATTTAAGTGCTGCTGTATGACTCCTTAAGTAAAAATGAGCAATTTTTGATATTTCTGGTCATTCACCTCAATTAATATTCTTCCATACCCTCCGGGGACATCTTAGTATAATATTTATTGATGAGTGATTATGACCAATATTAATACAGCTTGTGTAAAAAATAATGCCAGTTATCAAGTGAATAACGCATTACCTAACAGAGAAACCATCGCCAGCAATTTTTTTGAACAACTGGCACAATGGGGTGAGAAATCGCTTAATAATGGCGTAGAAAAAAGAACTATTCTAGAGCGAATTAATGAAGCTTACAACTCAAACATGGAATCTCTTAATTTGTCATATCTTGATTTGAGTGAGTTACCGCCTATCCCCCCTACAGTTAAAACATTGAATTTGGAGGGGAATTGTCTAACTTTCCTTGACTTTACCGACAATGCTAGTCTTATCAATATCAACCTCACCTTGAATAATATTGAAACGATAACCTTTCCAAATGAATCAAAACTGGAAAATATTTATATCGATTGCAACAAGCTGGAAAGTTTAGATTTAAAAAATCAGCATTCATTGGTTAATCTGGAAGCGCAAAATAATAATCTAAAAGAAATTAATATTTCTGACAGTTATAAACTGAAATTTCTTAACCTTGATAATAACCAGCTAACATCGCTGGATGTTTCTCAACAAGAATCTCTGATTGAGTTAAGTGCTTGTCACAATATGATCAATGATCTTAAATTACACTATCACCCCATGGTGAAAAAAATCGCTTTAAACGACAACCATATTGCAAATTTAAACGCTAAAAGCACTGCGATACTTGAATATTTAGACTTAAGTAACAACAATTTATTGCCAACAGATAACATTAATGAGTTAATATCATCAAAACATCTTTGGTATTTATCAGTTAACGGTATTAACAATGATCCTATTGCACAAATGCAGTACTGGAATGCAATAATGGATTTAGTTGATAATATTGATGAAGTGACCATTAAGATATCTTATGATCTAGCAATTAAAAATATCGATACTAGTAATAAGCATCTTGTAGAAGTAAGCAAAAATACTGAAGGTGATAATAAAGAAAACAATGATTCAATGTCGATTCGTTACCGTTCAAAACCTTATTTCAGCAATTTAACTTTAACAGAACAAGAAACAACACTTTCTGAAGAAGAATTAAAAGCTATTCTGCCTATGTATCGCGCGTGTCGGTTTGATAACGACACTCCCCTATCCTCATCCTCATCCTCAGAACTCAAGGACGCAACAGGCACCCCTATCTGTTATTACATTTATGATGAGAATAAAACTTCCTTAGGTTATGGACCAACATTTCATAATTGGTTAAGCCAATCCTTTACCACAGAGTTATAAAAAACATCCTGATTAATCAAGGATAATAAATCAAAAAATATATTATTGCCATGGAGTAGTTATGAAGTTTCCTTTAATCTTTTTTAAAACAAAGCAGTCCCTACAGCGACTCCCCGAACAGAATTTATATAGCTGGATGCATGAATTGAATAAATGGAAAGAAAAATGCATAGTCACAGGTGAACTTCATCGTCAAGAATGCCGAAAAGAAGCGGCAGAAAGGATAAACCGTGCTTTTTTGTCGAAGCAGAATGACATTGATTTATCTGGACTTAATTTAACTACTCAACCACCAGGGCTGCAAAACTTCACCTCTATCAATCTTGATGAGAACCAACTCAAACATTTTGATGCAACCAACTACGATAAACTCATCAACCTTAGTCTGAATAGTAATGCTCTTGAGTCTATAAATTTTCCTCAAGGCAGAAATGTAAGCATTAAACATATATCTGTGAATAATAATGCTCTCAGAAATATTGATATAGATGGGCTTTCATCAGTTACTTATTTTAGTGCGGCACATAATCAACTAGAGTTTGTGCAATTAGAATGTTGCGAAAGGCTGCAGTACCTGAATCTCAGCCACAATCAATTAACTGATATTGCTGCAGGAAATAAAGATGAACTCTTACTTCTGGATCTATCCCATAATAAACTAACAAGTTTACATAATGCCTTATTTCCCAACTTGAATACGTTACTTATCAACAACAACTTGCTTTCTGAAATTAAAATATTCTTTAGCAACTTCTGCAATGTACAGACATTAAACGCTGCGAACAATCAGTTGAAAAAAATAAACCTTCATTTCCTGACTTATCTTTCATCTATCAAAAGTTTAAGGCTGGACAATAATAAAATAACCCGCATTGACACTAAGAATACATCCGATATTGGAACTTTATTCCCCATAATAAAACAGAGCAAAAACTTAAATTTTTTAAATGTTTCTGGGAAGAACAATTGCCCTACTATGCAGCTCATGTTATTTAATTTGTTTTCCCCAGCACTTAAGCTTAATACTGGCCTGGCAATTCTTTCGCCTGGTGCATTTGAAGTTCACTCTGACGGAGTAGATGTGGATAACGAATTGTTTCACTATACTTTTAAAGAAGCATACACCCCATATAATATACACACTTATAAAACAGAAGAAGTTGTAAATCAGATGAATATAAAAATTAAAAATATGACCTTAGATGAAATAAACAATACTTACTGTAATAACGATTATTACAATGAGGCGATAAGAGAGGAACCGATAGACTTTCTGGACAGATCGTTTTCCTCCAGCTCATGGCCTTTTTAGTGAATAAATCATCACTAATTCTATAAGTGTCTGGTCTTATTAAGAATATAGTTAATATGCAACCCTTTAGATTCACGATCTGAAGGGTTGAAACATGGCATACGTTCAAAGATTAACCCCCGTTTGAAGGTTAGCCTGTTAGTTACATTTAGTAACACATATCTGTCTGCTTAATCCCCATTCTGCCCCCGCGGTTACACTTTCTTATCTATTCTTTGAATCAGCACTTCACCTAATTCATCCTTAATTCTAATAACTGGCTATTGCGCCTTACCTCCTGTTTTGTCTTTTTTTCATTACCAATGTGTACATGTGAGGAACAATATGGCACTGCAAAATGAGAAAAATAGTCGTTATCTTTTGCGCGACTGGAAACCAGAAAACCCGGCCTTCTGGGAAAATAAAGGAAAGCATATTGCACGAAGAAACCTCTGGATATCAGTCAGTTGTCTACTTCTTGCCTTCTGTGTCTGGATGCTATTTAGCGCAGTTACTGTTAATCTCAATAAAATCGGTTTTAATTTCACTACCGATCAACTCTTTTTATTAACCGCATTACCCTCCGTTTCTGGCGCATTATTGCGTGTCCCCTACTCCTTTATGGTGCCTATATTTGGTGGACGCCGATGGACGGTTTTTAGTACTGCAATCCTGATTATTCCTTGCGTCTGGCTCGGAATTGCCGTGCAGAATCCGAATACTCCTTTTGGGATATTTATCGTTATCGCTTTGCTATGCGGTTTTGCAGGTGCGAACTTTGCTTCGAGCATGGGCAATATCAGTTTCTTCTTCCCAAAAGCCAAACAAGGGAGCGCACTTGGGATTAATGGCGGATTAGGAAACTTAGGTGTAAGTGTGATGCAGCTGGTTGCACCGCTGGTCATTTTTGTACCCGTATTTGCCTTTCTCGGCGTCAATGGCGTACCGCAGGCCGACGGTTCGGTGATGTCGCTGGCGAATGCCGCATGGATTTGGGTGCCATTACTGGCGATTGCCACTATTGCCGCCTGGTTAGGGATGAATGATATCGCCAGTTCACGCGCGTCAATCGCCGATCAATTGCCTGTATTACAACGTCTGCATCTCTGGCTGCTCAGTCTTCTCTATCTCGCCACCTTCGGTTCGTTTATCGGTTTTTCTGCGGGTTTTGCCATGCTGGCGAAAACTCAGTTCCCTGATGTGAATATTCTGCGCCTGGCGTTCTTTGGCCCATTTATTGGTGCCATCGCGCGGTCGGTTGGTGGTGCTATTTCCGATAAATTCGGCGGCGTGCGGGTGACGTTGATCAACTTCATTTTTATGGCGATTTTCAGCGCCCTGCTGTTCCTTACCTTACCGGGCACAGGCTCCGGTAATTTCATCGCATTTTACGCCGTCTTTATGGGGTTGTTTCTGACCGCAGGTCTGGGAAGTGGTTCTACTTTCCAGATGATCGCCGTCATCTTTCGCCAGATAACCATTTATCGGGTGAAGATGAAAGGCGGTAGTGATGAGCAAGCTCAGAGAGAAGCCGTCACCGAAACGGCGGCGGCTCTGGGCTTTATCTCAGCCATTGGCGCAGTGGGCGGCTTTTTCATTCCGCAGGCGTTTGGCATGTCGCTCAATATGACCGGCTCGCCGGTAGGCGCGATGAAAGTGTTTTTAATCTTCTACATCGTTTGTGTGCTGCTGACCTGGCTGGTTTATGGTCGGCGGAAGTTCAGCCAAAAATAAGAAATCGATGCCTGACACGTCTTATCAGGCTACAACCGTGTCGCATCCGACAAGGCATCAGATCCCAATTCATTCCTGGAGCAGGAGTTATGTCATGAGTAAACTTTTGGATCGCTTTCGCTACTTCAAACAAAAGGGCGAAACCTTTGCCGATGGTCACGGACAGGTGATGCATAGCAACCGCGACTGGGAGGACAGCTATCGCCAGCGTTGGCAGTTCGACAAAATCGTGCGTTCCACCCACGGCGTTAACTGTACAGGCTCCTGTAGCTGGAAAATCTACGTTAAAAATGGTCTGGTGACCTGGGAAATCCAACAGACCGACTACCCGCGCACTCGCCCTGACCTGCCCAATCATGAACCTCGCGGCTGCCCGCGTGGCGCAAGTTACTCCTGGTATCTTTACAGCGCTAACCGCCTGAAATACCCGCTCATTCGTAAACGACTGATTGAACTGTGGCGCGAAGCCCTCAAGCAACACAGCGATCCGGTACTGGCGTGGGCATCGATTATGAACGATCCGCAAAAGTGCCTGAGCTACAAACAAGTGCGTGGGCGTGGCGGCTTTATCCGCTCCAACTGGCAGGAGCTAAACCAGTTGATTGCCGCCGCTAACGTCTGGACCATCAAAACTTACGGTCCTGATCGCGTTGCCGGTTTCTCGCCGATTCCGGCGATGTCGATGGTTTCTTACGCCGCCGGAACACGTTATCTGTCGCTGTTAGGTGGCACCTGTTTAAGTTTCTATGACTGGTATTGCGACCTGCCGCCTGCCTCGCCGATGACCTGGGGCGAGCAAACCGACGTGCCAGAATCTGCCGACTGGTATAACTCCAGCTATATCATCGCCTGGGGTTCTAACGTACCGCAAACGCGCACACCAGACGCCCACTTCTTTACCGAAGTACGTTACAAAGGTACCAAAACTATCGCCATTACCCCGGACTACTCTGAAGTAGCCAAATTGTGCGACCAGTGGCTGGCACCGAAACAAGGCACTGATAGCGCCCTGGCAATGGCAATGGGCCATGTGATTTTAAAAGAGTTCCATCTCGATAATCCCAGCGACTACTTTATCAATTACTGCCGCCGCTATAGCGACATGCCGATGCTGGTAATGCTTGAACCGCGCGACGATGGCAGCTACGTTCCCGGACGGATGATCCGTGCATCTGACCTGGTGGATGGGTTGGGCGAAAGCAACAATCCGCAGTGGAAAACCGTAGCAGTTAATACAGCAGGTGAACTGGTGGTGCCGAACGGTTCGATTGGTTTTCGCTGGGGAGAAAAAGGCAAATGGAATCTGGAATCCATTGCCGCCGGTACGGAAACCGAATTGTCGTTAACTCTGCTCGGTCAACATGATGCCGTTGCAGGCGTGGCCTTCCCCTACTTTGGCGGCATTGAAAATCCGCATTTTCGAAGCGTAAAACACAATCCGGTCCTGGTGCGCCAATTGCCCGTTAAAAACCTGACATTAGCCGATGGCAACACCTGTCCGGTCGTCAGCGTTTATGATTTGGTACTGGCGAATTATGGCCTCGATCGCGGGCTGGAAGATGAAAACAGCGCGAAAGATTACGCTGAAATTAAACCTTACACCCCTGCCTGGGGCGAGCAAATTACCGGCGTACCGCGCCAGTATATTGAAACCATCGCCCGTGAATTTGCCGATACCGCCCATAAAACGCATGGGCGCTCGATGATTATCCTCGGTGCTGGCGTCAACCATTGGTATCACATGGACATGAACTACCGTGGGATGATCAACATGCTAATCTTCTGCGGTTGTGTCGGGCAAAGCGGTGGCGGCTGGGCACACTATGTCGGTCAGGAAAAACTGCGCCCGCAAACCGGCTGGTTGCCGCTGGCCTTTGCGCTCGACTGGAACCGACCACCGCGCCAGATGAACTGCACCTCGTTTTTCTACAATCATTCCAGCCAATGGCGCTATGAAAAAGTCTCTGCTCAGGAGTTACTTTCACCGCTCGCCGATGCCAGTAAGTACAGCGGTCATCTGATTGATTTCAACGTTCGCGCCGAACGTATGGGCTGGCTACCTTCTGCGCCGCAGCTGGGGCGTAACCCGCTCGGGATTAAAGCTGAAGCCGACAAGGCCGGATTATCCCCCACAGAATTTACCGCCCAGGCTCTGAAATCGGGCGATTTACGTATGGCCTGCGAACAGCCAGATAGCGGTAGCAATCATCCGCGTAACTTGTTTGTCTGGCGCTCTAACCTGCTTGGCTCCTCCGGCAAAGGTCACGAGTATATGCAGAAGTATTTGCTGGGTACGGAAAGCGGGATTCAGGGTGAGGAACTCGGTGCCAGCGACGGGATCAAACCAGAAGAAGTCGAGTGGCAAACTGCGGCGATTGAAGGCAAGCTCGACCTGCTGGTGACGCTCGACTTCCGTATGTCCAGTACCTGCCTGTTCTCCGATATCGTTCTGCCCACCGCCACCTGGTACGAAAAAGACGATATGAATACCTCAGATATGCATCCGTTTATTCATCCGCTTTCTGCGGCGGTCGATCCGGCGTGGGAATCACGCAGCGACTGGGAAATCTACAAAGGTATTGCCAAAGCATTTTCGCAAGTGTGCGTAGGGCATCTTGGCAAAGAAACCGACGTGGTATTACAACCCCTACTGCATGACTCTCCGGCAGAACTCTCCCAGCCGTGTGAAGTGCTCGACTGGCGCAAAGGCGAATGCGATCTGATCCCGGGTAAAACCGCGCCCAATATTGTAGCGGTGGAACGCGACTACCCTGCTACCTATGATCGCTTTACCTCGCTCGGGCCATTGATGGACAAACTTGGCAACGGCGGTAAAGGGATTTCGTGGAATACCCAGGATGAAATCGATTTCCTCGGCAAACTCAATTACACCAAGCGTGATGGCCCGGCACAGGGGCGACCGCTGATTGACACCGCCATTGACGCATCAGAAGTGATTCTGGCGCTGGCACCGGAAACCAACGGTCATGTTGCAGTCAAAGCGTGGCAGGCGCTGGGCGAGATCACCGGACGCGAACATACCCATCTGGCGCTGCACAAAGAGGACGAAAAGATTCGCTTTCGCGATATTCAGGCGCAGCCACGTAAAATTATCTCCAGCCCCACATGGTCTGGTCTGGAAAGCGATCACGTCTCCTATAACGCGGGATACACCAACGTTCATGAGTTAATTCCGTGGCGCACGCTGTCGGGACGCCAGCAGCTTTATCAGGATCATCCGTGGATGCGTGCCTTTGGTGAAAGTCTGGTGGCTTATCGCCCGCCTATCGACACCCGTAGCGTCAGTGAAATGCGCCAGATACCGCCAAACGGCTTCCCGGAAAGAGCACTTAACTTCCTGACGCCGCATCAGAAATGGGGCATTCACTCAACCTACAGTGAAAACCTGCTAATGCTAACGCTCTCTCGCGGTGGACCGATTGTCTGGATCAGCGAAACCGATGCCCGTGAATTGACCATTGTCGATAACGACTGGGTGGAAGTGTTTAACGCCAACGGCGCGCTGACTGCCCGCGCGGTGGTCAGCCAACGTGTACCGCCGGGTATGACCATGATGTATCACGCTCAGGAACGCATTATGAATATTCCTGGTTCGGAAGTAACCGGCATGCGCGGCGGCATTCATAACTCGGTCACCCGCGTTTGTCCGAAACCAACGCATATGATTGGCGGTTACGCGCAGCTGGCCTGGGGCTTTAACTACTACGGCACCGTCGGCTCGAACCGCGACGAATTCATCATGATCCGCAAGATGAAAAACGTTAACTGGCTCGATGATGAAGGTCGCGATCAGGTACAGGAGGCGAAAAAATGAAAATACGTTCGCAAGTCGGCATGGTGCTTAACCTCGATAAATGTATCGGCTGCCATACCTGTTCGGTGACCTGTAAAAACGTCTGGACCGGACGCGAAGGCATGGAGTACGCATGGTTTAACAACGTCGAAACCAAACCGGGCATTGGTTATCCGAAAAACTGGGAAGATCAGGAAGAGTGGCAAGGCGGCTGGGTGCGTGATGTCAACGGTAAGATCCGCCCGCGTCTGGGCAGCAAAATGGGCGTAATAACCAAAATCTTCGCCAACCCGGTGGTGCCGCAGATTGATGATTACTACGAACCTTTCACCTTCGACTACGAACATTTGCATAGCGCACCGGAAGGCAAACATATCCCTACTGCTCGCCCGCGTTCACTGATTGACGGCAAACGGATGGACAAAGTGATCTGGGGGCCAAACTGGGAAGAATTGTTGGGCGGCGAATTCGAAAAACGCGCCCGTGACCGCAACTTCGAGGCCATGCAAAAGGAGATGTACGGACAGTTTGAAAACACCTTCATGATGTACCTGCCGCGCCTGTGCGAACACTGCCTCAATCCCAGTTGCGTGGCGACCTGCCCAAGCGGCGCTATCTACAAACGCGAAGAAGACGGCATTGTGCTGATCGATCAGGATAAATGCCGTGGCTGGCGTTTGTGCATAAGCGGTTGTCCGTACAAAAAAATCTACTTCAACTGGAAAAGCGGCAAGTCAGAAAAATGCATCTTCTGTTACCCACGAATTGAGTCAGGCCAACCCACCGTGTGCTCAGAAACCTGCGTGGGTCGCATCCGGTATCTGGGCGTGCTGCTTTACGACGCCGACCGCATCGAGGAAGCGGCGAGCACCGAGCGCGAAGTTGACCTCTATGAACGCCAGTGCGAAGTGTTCCTCGATCCGCACGATCCCTCAGTGATCGAAGAAGCCCTGAAACAAGGTATTCCACAAAACGTGATTGAAGCTGCCCAGCGTTCACCAGTCTACAAAATGGCGATGGACTGGAAACTGGCGTTACCGCTGCACCCTGAATACCGCACCCTGCCGATGGTCTGGTACGTTCCTCCGCTGTCACCGATTCAGTCCTATGCAGATGCGGGCGGCTTGCCGAAAAGCGAAGGCGTGCTGCCCGCCATCGAAAGCCTGCGTATTCCGGTGCAATATCTCGCCAATATGTTGAGTGCCGGTGATACCGGTCCGGTACTGCGGGCGCTGAAACGGATGATGGCGATGCGCCACTATATGCGTTCACAAACCGTGGAAGGTGTTACCGATACCCGCGCCATTGACGAAGTAGGCCTGAGCGTCGCCCAGGTCGAAGAGATGTATCGCTACCTCGCCATTGCCAACTATGAAGACCGTTTTGTCATTCCAACCAGTCATCGGGAAATGGCGGGTGATGCCTTCGCAGAACGCAACGGCTGCGGCTTCAGCTTTGGCGACGGTTGCCACGGCTCAGACAGCAAATTCAACCTGTTCAACAGTAGCCGTATCGATGCCATCAACATTACCGAAGTGCGCGATAAAGCGGAGGGAGAATAATGCAGATCCTCAAAGTGATCGGCCTGTTGATGGAGTACCCGGACGAGCTGTTGTGGGAGTGTAAGGACGACGCGCTGGCATTAATCCGCCGCGACGCGTCGATGCTCACCGATTTTGCACTCGACCTGCTCAACGCGCCGCTGCTGGATAAACAGGCCGAATGGTGTGAAGTGTTCGACCGCGGGCGCACCACGTCGCTGCTGCTGTTCGAACATGTTCATGCCGAATCCCGCGATCGAGGCCAGGCAATGGTGGACCTGCTGGCGGAGTATGAAAAGGTCGGTCTGCAACTGGATTGTCGGGAACTGCCCGATTATCTGCCGCTGTACCTGGAGTACTTAAGTGTGCTGCCGGACGATCAGGCAAAAGAAGGCTTGCTCAACGTTGCGCCGATCCTCGCCCTGCTTGGCGGACGCTTAAAACAACGCGAGACACCGTGGTACGCGTTATTTGACGCCCTTTTGCAACTGGCAGGAAGTCCCCTGTCAAGTGACAGTGTCACAAAACAAATTCGTAGTGAAGAGCGTGACGACACCCGCCAGGCGCTGGATGCGGTGTGGGAAGAAGAACAGGTGAAGTTTATTGAAGATAACGCCACGGCGTGTGACAGCTCGCCGCTTAATCAATATCAGCGACGCTTTAGCCAGGATGTCGCGCCGCAGTACGTCGACATCAGTGCGGGAGGTGGGAAATGATTCAGTATCTGAACGTCTTTTTTTACGATATCTACCCATACATTTGTGCGACGGTGTTTTTCCTTGGCAGCTGGCTGCGCTATGACTACGGGCAGTACACCTGGCGCGCCTCCTCGAGCCAGATGCTCGATAAACGCGGGATGGTGATATGGTCGAATCTGTTCCATATCGGCATTTTGGGGATCTTCTTCGGGCACCTGTTCGGCATGTTAACGCCGCACTGGATGTACGCGTGGTTTTTGCCAGTGGCAGCGAAACAACTAATGGCGATGGTGCTCGGCGGTATTTGCGGCGTGTTGACGTTGATTGGTGGTGCAGGACTGCTGTGGCGCAGGCTGACAAATCAGCGTGTGCGTGCTACTTCCACCACGCCGGATATCATCATCATGAGCATATTGCTGATCCAATGTTTGTTGGGGCTAAGTACCATACCGTTTTCAGCACAGTATCCTGATGGTAGCGAAATGATGAAACTGGTGGGTTGGGCGCAAAGTATCGTCACTTTCCGTGGAGGATCGTCAGAAATGCTTAACGGCGTAGCGTTCGTTTTCCGCCTGCATCTGGTATTGGGAATGACCATCTTCCTGCTCTTTCCGTTCACCCGACTGGTGCATGTGTGGAGCGCGCCTTTTGAGTACTTTACTCGTCGGTACCAGATTGTGCGCTCGCGGCGATAATTCTCCCCCTGGCCGGATAGTCCTTCGCTCTCCGGCCACTTGCAGGCTATGATAGTTCTCCAGCCACAGGAGAACGTTAATGAAACCGCAGGTTTATCACGTCGATGCTTTTACCGCTCAACCGTTTCGCGGCAATTCTGCCGGTGTTGTTTTTCCCGCCGATAAACTTAGCGAAGCGCAAATGCAGCTTATCGCCCGCGAATTAGGTCATTCGGAAACTGCTTTTCTGCTGCACTGCGACGACAGCGATGTACACGTTCGATACTTTACGCCAACGGTTGAAGTGCCAATTTGCGGTCACGCAACGGTGGCTGCGCACTATGTGCGTTCAAAGGTATTAGGTTTGGGAAATTGCACGGTCTGGCAAACGTCGCTGGCAGGAAAACATCGCGTGACTATCGAAAAGCACAACGATGATTATCGTATTTCGCTGGAACAAGGTACGCCGGGCTTTGAGCCACCGCTGGAAGGTGAAACACGTGCGGCGATTATCAACGCATTGCATCTTACCGAAGACAATATTCTGCCGGGTTTGCCGATCCAGGTGGCAACCACAGGACACTCAAAAGTGATGATTCCACTGAAACCGGAAGTGGATATCGACGCCCTTTCGCCTGACCTTGCTGCGCTGACCGCAATCAGCATGCAGATTGGCTGCAATGGTTTTTTCCCGTTCCAGATCCGCCCTGGCAAAAATGAAACCGATGGTCGTATGTTCTCACCTGCGATTGGTATTGTGGAAGATCCGGTGACCGGGAATGCCAATGGCCCGATGGGCGCATGGTTGGTACATCACAACTTACTACCCCACGATGGCAGCGTGTTGCGTGTTAAAGGCCATCAGGGGCGCGCACTGGGGCGTGACGGCGTGATTGATGTGACGGTGACAATTCGAGATAACCAACCGGAGAAAGTTACCATTTCCGGCACGGCGGTGATTCTTTTCCATGCTGAATGGGCCATTGATTTTTGATACCGTTGCCTGATGCGCTTCGCTTATCAGGCCTACAACCGGGCTAATGTGGGCCGGTTGTAGGCGTTTACGCCGCATCCGGCCCCTGGCACAAACTATTTCCCCGCCTCCGGATGCGTATCAAACGCCGCCATCACCAACGCCAGTTCATCCACGGTAAAGCCATGCTTTGCGTCACCTACGCCCAGACCAAACTGCTCCTGCATCACGGCATATAACGACGCCACATCCGCTAGATTTCGCTGCTCCACCGCGTGCCCATTTTCATAATGGGTAAAATGAAAATTGGTCAGTGTCAGTTTGCCACCGTCCGGCAAATGGCGGCACATCAGCAAATGATGGCGAAAATGCGATTGCGGCCAGTGCGCAGACCAGAAATTGCCCATTACATAATCGCTTTGTTGCTGCTCGCAGAGATCAAAACGGTACATCGACTGCCAGTGCTGATGATGATTAAACTGCAACACCCAATCATCACCCTCCTGTAACAACCGATACTCTCCGTGTGGCGTGATCTGCACGAGATCGGGAACTAAACGAATCGGCGCGGTTAGCGTCTGTCCACCGAAACCGACATCAGCAATCCATTTTTCCCCTTCCAGTTCCACCAACAACAAACGATGGGTGCGCGGCGGTAATGCTGGCGGATTAGATAACACTACGCGCCCTAACAGACTGCGTACCTGAAAACCCAGCTCGCGTAACACCCGCTCAAACACGCCATTCTGCTCAAAGCAGTAACCACCACGCCGGGCGAGCACCAATTTCTCTTCCAGCGATTGATCATCAAGCTGCATTTCCCTCGGCAGCAGAACATCGAGATTTTCAAATGGAATGGTGCAATTGTGTTTCAGGTGTAATGCACGAAGCGTATCGATATTGACCGCAGCCGCTCCCGACCAGTTAATGCGGGCAAAATAATGATTCAGAATGGGCGTCATCAGGCGTTTCCGTTTGTGGTTTTCTCAATTTATAACCTGGAATAGACGCCGCACCGGCTATTTTGTGCGATCGCGGACATGCATCACGTTCGCAAATCGCCAATCCCGTTAATTTCGTTACTTATTGCGTTACGAGCTACGCTTTTAAAACAACCTTCTTAGCGAGGCGATACCGTGAGCCGATTCATCCCCGTCGAATTACACCATGCCAGCCGTCTGTTAAACCACGGCCCCACAGTTTTGATAACAACTTTTGATGAAAAATCACAGCGACGTAATGTGATGGCTGCGGCCTGGTCGATGCCGGTGGAGTTTGAACCGCCACGCATAGCGATTGTGGTAGATAAATCGACATGGACCAGGGAGTTGATTGAGCGTAACGGTAAATTTGGCATTGTAGTCCCAGGTGTTGCAGCGACTAACTGGACGTGGGCGGTGGGAAGTGTCTCGGGTCGTGAAGAAGATAAATTTAATTGCTATGGCATTCCGGTTGTGAAAGGTCCGGTGCTTGGATTGCCGCTGGTTGAAGAGAAATGTCTGGCATGGATGGAGTGTCGATTGCTACCAGCGACTTCTGCGCAAGAAAAATACGATACGCTATTTGGCGAAGTGGTATCGGCAGCGGCAGACGCACGAGTATTTGTCGAAGGCCGCTGGCAGTTTGATGATGACAAACTCAATACACTACATCATTTAGGTGCTGGCACGTTTGTTACCAGCGGCAAGCGAGTCACCGCGGGATAAAGAATCATATGCAGCAACCAAGTTGCTTAAGCAATTTTCCATATGAGTTAAAAACATATTTTATCTCACGATTGCATATTTTTAGTGAAGATTAATTTATCCTCACCAACATCATAGTAATTGCGTATTATCGCCTCATTGATAAAGCCCTGTTTTGTATAAAATGCGCGGGCGGCACTAAAATCGATATGGCTAGAGATCTCTACTAAAAGTAGTCTTGCGTGATTGGGACAGGTCAAGAAAAAGCAGTTTTGCAGTTTTTTATTTCAGGGCACAGTTGCGAAAATTGAATACCGTATGGACTAATGTGAGAAAATTCCGAGGTATGACTGTTTTGATATAGTGGACAATCAAGCGTCTCGAATTAACAATGAATTTCAGGTGCCAAGCCTTACAATTTGTAGCATGACGGATATAGGACAACATTAGGAAATCGGACAGAAAATTCATTATAATAAAATGACAACTTATCTCTTTCTCTCACGTTCTGTGAAATTTCACAAAAGTATAAACTGAGCCAATATGCCTTTATATATAAAAAATACTCATGTTTATTATTATCGGAAAAAGCCAAGATTTGATTAAGGCCATCAAAAATATCTTTCTCATGATCTATATGTACTCTTGATGATTTTACAATATCTTTTAATTCGCGGTAAATCTTATTAAATAGCGCAACCGATTCACTGTTATTGAATCCATAGTTGATAAAAAGACATGATTTAACATCCGATATTAGTAAGTCGTCATAATCTATCTCAATTCCACACAATTTCACGATATACTCAGCTATAGTATTACTTTGCAAGGACTCAACAACTGACAGTAAAACAGATGGATGCAATAATATTTCAAGAAGACTTCTGTCGATATTTTTATACACATTTATTGCAAATTCATCACTCGTCCCATCGATGATGTCAGATATTAAAAAAAATACATACTCGGGGAGTTCATACCACATATTAATTTTAATAATATCACGACACATATCTTCTAACTGTTGTAATCTATTACCTTTATTCATAACAACCTTAATATTATATGGAATCTTTGGCGGAATCTTCTTACTCCGCGGAATTTTACTAAAGCTTTGTTAGATAAAATATGCGTATCACTGACAGCATGTTATTAATTCACTCTGGTGTTATTTGACAAAAATACCCCCTCCTGTTTTCACCTCTTTGTATTTATGATAATTAAGGGGAGTGCTAATTTAATATAAACACCCAGGGCAAGATTACGAAAGCCCGCTCCCCGCAAGGACTGACGCCAGGTAGTTTCTGTCCATGGCTGCTTTTCGCATCTTACGTCTTAACCCTGCCTTGAATACCTTATCATTCGTCAAAATATTAAT
>NZ_PTRU01000032.1:0-40628 GCF_002965245.1 Escherichia sp. MOD1-EC6021
CATCCGTAGCTCAGCTGGATAGAGTACTCGGCTACGAACCGAGCGGTCGGAGGTTCGAATCCTCCCGGATGCACCATATTCTCCGAAATCTTCAGCAATGAAGATATCGAAGAGGTAGCGGAATTAACCGCAGGCACCAGGAAGGATAACGTTGCGCCAGCAACGGCCCGAAGGGCGAGCCGCAAGGCGAGTAATCCTCCCGGATGCACCATCTCTTATTTGATATGGCTTTAGTAGCGGTATCAATATCAGCAGTAAAGTAAGTTCTCCCGATGCATCCGTAGCTCAGCTGGATAGAGTACTCGGCTACGAACCGAGCGGTCGGAGGTTCGAATCCTCCCGGATGCACCATATTCTCCGTAATCTTCAGCGATGATGGTATGGAAGAGGCGATGGTAATCACCGTCTGCTCCAGGGAGGATAACGTTGCGGCAGCAACGGCCCGAAGGGCGAACGGCAGTGAGTCATCCTCCCGGATGCACCATCTTCTCCAAAAAATCCCCTTCAAAAATATTTCATTTCTAAATAACTATTTTATCCATTTCCTGAATATTCTTCTCCTTCGCCATCAGCGACAAAATCAAGCAATTACGCTAAAGTAGCGTCATATTTTTCGACTTGCGAGAAGACCATGTACGAGCGTTATGCAGGTTTAATTTTTGATATGGATGGCACAATCCTGGATACGGAGCCTACGCACCGTAAAGCGTGGCGCGAAGTATTAGGGCACTACGGTCTTCAATACGATGTTCAGGCGATGATTGCGCTTAATGGCTCGCCCACGTGGCGCATTGCTCAGGCGATTATTGAGCTTAATCAGGCCGATCTCGACCCGCATGCGCTGGCGCGTGAAAAAACAGAAGCAGTCAGAAGCATGTTACTCGATAGCGTCGAACCACTCCCCCTTGTTGAAGTGGTGAAAAGCTGGCACGGACGTCGACCAATGGCTGTAGGAACGGGGAGTGAAAGCGCCATCGCTGAGGCACTGCTAACGCACCTGGGATTACGCCGTTATTTTGACGCCGTCGTTGCTGCCGATCACGTCAAACATCATAAACCTGCGCCAGACACATTTTTATTGTGCGCGCAGCGTATGGGCGTGCAACCAACGCAGTGTGTGGTCTTTGAAGATGCCGATTTCGGTATTCAGGCGGCCCGTGCTGCAGGCATGGACGCTGTGGATGTTCGCTTGCTGTGAGTGAAGCTTTATCGCTTTTCTCGTTGTTTGCCAGTAGTTTCCTCAGCGCTACACTATTACCCGGTAATTCCGAAGTCGTGCTGGTTGCAATGTTGCTTTCCGGGGTAAGTCATCCCTGGGTTTTAGTTTTAACAGCAACAATGGGTAATAGCCTTGGAGGGTTAACTAACGTTATCCTTGGGCGTTTCTTTCCATTGCGTAAAACATCGCGCTGGCAAGAGAAAGCTACCGGCTGGCTGAAACGCTATGGTGCAGTCACGCTATTATTAAGCTGGATGCCCGTGGTTGGCGATTTACTGTGTCTGTTAGCGGGATGGATGCGCATCTCCTGGGGGCCAGTAATCTTTTTTTTGTGCCTTGGTAAAGCGTTACGCTATGTTGCAGTTGCAGCAGCGACCGTTCAGGGCATGATGTGGTGGCACTAATTGTAGGCCTGCACACATGGTCACCATTACAGTTATGCTAATTAAAACGATTTTGACAGGCGGGAGGTCAATTTGATCCCGGACGTATCACAGGCGCTGGCCTGGCTGGAAAAACATCCTCAGGCGTTAAAGGGGATACAGCGTGGGCTGGAACGCGAAACTTTGCGTGTTAATGCTGATGGAACACTGGCAACAACAGGTCATCCTGAAGCATTAGGTTCCGCACTGACGCACAAATGGATTACTACCGATTTTGCGGAAGCATTGCTGGAATTCATTACACCAGTGGATGGTGATATTGAACATATGTTGACCTTTATGCGCGATCTGCATCGTTATACGGCGCGCAATATGGGAGATGAGCGGATGTGGCCGTTAAGTATGCCATGCTACATCGCAGAAGGTCAGGACATCGAACTGGCACAGTACGGCACTTCTAACACTGGACGCTTTAAAACGCTGTACCGTGAAGGGCTGAAAAATCGCTACGGCGCGCTGATGCAAACCATTTCCGGCGTGCACTACAATTTCTCTTTGCCAATGGCATTCTGGCAAGCGAAGTGTGGTGATATCTCGGGCGCTGATGCCAAAGAGAAAATTTCTGCGGGCTATTTCCGCGTTATCCGCAATTACTATCGTTTCGGTTGGGTCATTCCTTATCTGTTTGGCGCGTCTCCGGCGATTTGTTCTTCTTTCCTGCAAGGAAAACCAACGTCGCTGCCGTTTGAGAAAACTGAGTGCGGTATGTATTACCTGCCGTATGCGACCTCTCTTCGTTTGAGCGATCTTGGCTATACCAACAAATCGCAAAGCAATCTTGGTATCACCTTTAACGATCTCTACGAGTACGTAGCGGGCCTTAAACAGGCAATCAAAACGCCATCGGAAGAGTACGCAAAGATTGGTATTGAGAAAGACGGTAAGCGGTTGCAAATCAACAGCAATGTGCTGCAGATTGAAAACGAACTGTACGCGCCGATTCGTCCAAAACGTGTGACCCACAGCGGCGAGTCGCCTTCTGATGCGTTGTTACGTGGCGGCATTGAATATATTGAAGTGCGTTCGCTGGACATCAACCCGTTCTCGCCGATTGGTGTAGATGAACAACAGGTGCGATTCCTCGATCTGTTTATGGTCTGGTGTGCGCTGGCTGATGCACCGGAAATGAGCAGTAGCGAACTTGCCTGTACACGCGTTAACTGGAACCGGGTGATCCTCGAAGGTCGCAAACCGGGCCTGACGCTGGGTATCGGCTGCGAAACCGCGCAGTTCCCGTTGCCGCAGGTGGGGAAAGATTTGTTCCGCGATCTGAAACGCGTGGCGCAAACGCTGGATAGCATTAACGGCGGCGAAGCGTACCAGAAAGTGTGTGATGAACTGGTCGCCTGCTTCGATAATCCCGATCTGACTTTCTCTGCCCGTATCTTAAGGTCTATGATTGATACTGGTATTGGCGGAACAGGTAAAGCGTTTGCTGAAGCGTACCGTAATCTGCTGCGTGAAGAGCCGCTGGAAATTCTGCGTGAAGAGGATTTTGTAGCCGAGCGCGAGGCGTCTGTACGCCGTCAGCAGGAAATGGAAGCCGCTGATACCGAACCGTTTGCGGTGTGGCTGGAAAAACACGCCTGACAGAAAAGAAAAAGGCCACTCGTGAGTGGCCAAAATTTCATCTCTGAATTCAGGGATGATGATAACAAATGCGCGTCTTTCATATACTCAGACTCGCCTGGGAAGAAAGAGTTCAGAAAATTTTTAAAAAAATTACCGGAGGTGGCTAAATGCCGTTGTTAGATAGCTTCACAGTCGATCATACCCGGATGGAAGCGCCTGCAGTTCGGGTGGCGAAAACAATGAACACCCCGCATGGCGACGCAATCACCGTGTTCGATCTGCGCTTCTGCGTGCCGAACAAAGAAGTGATGCCAGAAAGAGGGATCCATACCCTGGAGCACCTGTTTGCTGGTTTTATGCGTAACCATCTTAACGGTAATGGCGTTGAGATTATCGATATCTCGCCAATGGGCTGCCGCACCGGTTTTTATATGAGTCTGATTGGTACGCCAGATGAGCAGCGTGTTGCTGATGCCTGGAAAGCGGCAATGGAAGACGTGCTGAAAGTGCAGGATCAGAATCAGATCCCGGAACTGAACGTCTACCAGTGTGGTACTTATCAGATGCATTCGTTGCAGGAAGCGCAGGATATTGCGCGTAATATCCTGGAACGTGACGTACGCATCAACAGCAACGAAGAGTTGGCGCTGCCGAAAGAAAAGTTGCAGGAATTGCACATCTAGTCAATTGAAGAGGCCGGGCAGGTGATATCACCGCCCGGTTTTTATTACCTGTCAGTCACCCGATATTCCACGCTATGTGCTTCATCAGGTTGAGGAACTTCCAGCCTTGAGGCCATCCGCATCACGACCGCTTCAGGAACGGCATACTCGCGCCTGGCATTTTGCTGCTTCCATTGCGCCCACGGTACTTCCAGATAAACGATTTTTACTCGTGCACCGTAAGCCGTAAACAGACTGATGAGCTGGCTACGCAACTGGCGGGTAATGTTCGTTGCATTCCAGATGAACGGCTTCTTCTGGCGTAAAAAAACGCGCGCTTCTTCTTTTGCCTGTTGCACAATACGCCCGGTGGCGGTTTTGTCGTCCGGACTGGCATTGATTCGCCGCCGCATATCATCAAGGCTGATAACGTTCACTCTCTGGCACTGTTCACTGATAAAGCGATCTTTGCCCATACCCGGTAAACCACACAGCAAAATAACCTCAAAAGATTCAGCCTCCCAGGGAACAAAATCAGGAGAACTTTGTTCATGGGTCAGGTAATGCCAGCGTGCGGAATCCGAAGCGAATGAACGCACTTTTCCCCAGCATTGTTGCTCCTGGCAAAATAGCTTGAACAGATCGATGCGTTCCAGCATTGATTGCTGATCATGACAATGGCGACCAAGCAGATCGGCACGAGCAAGCAAAGCGAGCAGACGCGTGTCGATACGCATTGCAGCCGTGAGCAGCAAACGCTCCGGTTCCGGACGTTCCAGTAACCATAGCGGTAACCCATGCAGACGCACCAGTGCAACAATTTGCTCGCGTAGCACGAACGGTGTCGGGATATCGCGCCATAAAATTTGTCGGGCCGTCAATTCACCCCGACGAGCATGACCAGGGGACTGAATACGTCCGTTTTCCTGCACGGTAGTACTGCGCTTTTCAACGTCATGCAATAACGCCGCCGCCCATAAAATTTCCTGCTGCTGAGCGGGGAGTTGCTGAAACTCAGCCATCGCAACGAGTGCGTTCAGCACCATTTCAGTATGCACACCAACGTCGCCTTCACCATGATGCTCCGGGTCTTGCGGCGTGTTATGCATATCCTCAACCCAGCTAAAACGCTGGCGTAGCGTCGACCAGCGTTTGTCGTCGGTAAGTTGCCAAATCATGACTGTTCTCCATAAGCGAACTCATGGGCCATCCGCGCCCGTCGCCAGTGGCGTTTCCAGTGCTCGGTGGTTTTGACATGATTTTTGCGTACATACTTGAAGACGTTATGCGAAAAGTCAGCGACGGAAAACGCATCACTATTCCGGCTGACAATGCCTTCCAGCGTACAGGGTTGCCCGGTTTGCGTATCCCAGGGATCGAACGCGCCGCGCGCATTGGTCAGCGCCAGAAAATCACGTTGCCAGCTTTTTTCATCATTCCCCGGCTGCGGGCCGGAGATTTCGGGAACGCAGGGGAAATCAAACAGAGCGGCGTAAAACTGCACCTCTTCCCAGCTCAGCCACATATCCTGGCAGCGAACGGCAAACAGATAAAAATCCTGCTCCAGGGCGCGATATTCAATCGAATGAACGGCATAAAGATTTTCACCAAACAACTCCAGATCGCCGAGATCGTTTTTCAGCGATTGCCAGCGTTGGCGAATTTTATAGGTCCATGCCGATTCCGTTGGCGCGGCATGGGAACGGGCAAACACGCCGAAGCGATTAAGACAGTTATTTTCGCCGTCGAGTTTTTCAGTATGTACCAACTGCGAAATTGCCTGCATATCTTGCCAGTAACTGGCGTTAATGCGGTCATCGCTGGTGGTGCCAGGGGAGAAGGGATAATGCCAGGTTCTCCCGTATTTACGTTGGATAATCATAATAATCCATTATTTTGTGTGTAATAAATGTACGCCCGCGTGGGTGCGAGTTATGGGGTTAAAAGAAAAATGTGAGTATCACCCGCGAAAGCGAGGGCGAAGAAAAAAGAGAGTTAACAACCTGAGCGAATGCTCAGAACCGATTAATGGTGAATGGAAGAGTTTGGGGCGGCGAAAAGATACACCGTTTGAGATGATAAAACAACCGTTTACAGAATGAGCAAATAAAAAGGGAGCCGCAGCTCCCTTTGACAACCTTAGTGCGCACCGCCTCCGCCGCCACCTGCGCCAAATGGCGGTTTAGCAAACCACACCAGCCCCAGCAGGACGAGGAATATCCCGGCTGACATCCAGAAGATCTCATTGGCGGAAATAATCAGCCCCTGATTAGTGATCTGCTGGGCAATCCAGCCTGATGCCTGTTGTTGCGTCATCCCCAGCCCTTCCAGTTGGCTGTACATCGCCTGAGCGTTCGGGTTAAACGGGTTTACCGACTCGGTTAACTGTGCGTGGTGCATCGACTCGCGGTTGGTCCACATAGTCGTCGTAATGGACGTGCCGATAGATCCCGCCAGCGTTCGCGTAAAGTTGGAGAGACTCGATGCCGCCGCCAGTCGTTCCGGTGGCAAACCGGACAGCGTAATGGTGGTCAGCGGCATAAAGAAGCAGGCCACCGCGAAGCCCTGGATAAACTGCGGCCAGGCCGACGCACCAAAATCCATACCCGGTTCAAAGGTATAGGCACGCCAGTAGAAGCAGACGGCATACATAATAAAGCTGAAGGTTACCAGCCGCCGCATATCCAGTTTATGCGCGAAGCGGCCGATAATCGGCGACAGGATCACCGGAATAATCCCTACCGGCGCAGAGGCAAGCCCCGCCCAGGTTGCTGTATAGCCGTAGACTTCTTGCAATAACTGCGGCAGCAGAACAATCGCGCCGAAGTAAAGCATATACGCGAGGCTGATACACAAACAGCCGATAGTGAAGTTGCGCGATTTAAACAACGACAGATCGACTATCGGATTATCGTCAGTTAGTTCCCAGACAATGAGGAAGCTGATAGCCACCACCGCCACCACGGTGAGGATGATTATTTCCTGCGATGAGAACCAGTCCAGCTCTTTACCACGGTCGAGCATAATCTGCAGGCTGCCGATACCAATCACCAGCAGTGCCAGCCCCACGGCATCAATCCGCCGCCGTTCGGTGCGGGTTTCGCGTCCGCGCAGGGTTTGCAGTGTCATCAACACCACCGCCACGCCAATCGGCACGTTAATGAAGAATATCCAGCCCCAGTGGTAATTATCGCTGATATAACCGCCGAGGATCGGGCCGCAAATTGGCGCGACAATCACCGTCATCGACCACAACGCCAGCGCGATCGAGCGTTTTGCTGGCGGGTAGTTATTCAGCAATAGACTTTGCGAAAGCGGGATCAACGGCCCGGCGACAATTCCCTGAATCACGCGGAAGAAGATCAGCATATTCAGGCTGCTGGAGACACCACACGCCCACGACGCAATAGCAAAGGCGATGGTCGACCAGAGGAACAGCTTCACTTCCCCAACGCGCTTTGCCAGCCAGCCGGTAAGCGGGATCGAGATGGCATTCGCCACCCCGAAAGAAGTGATTACCCACGTTCCCTGGCTGAGCGATGAGCCCAGATTCCCGGCGATAGTGGGGATCGCCACGTTAGCAATGGTGGAGTCCAGCACCTGCATGAATGTCGCTAGTGACAGCGCAATCGTCATAATGACCAGTTGCGCGCCTTCCAGCGGTTTTTGCTGTTGCATCACACGCACCTCTGGATTAGCCAGCGTTAGCTTTTACGATATCGTCGATCAGTTTATTGACAGGTGCCAGGCTGATTTCACGCGCGGTGCTTACCGCGACCGGTGTGGAACGTACTTTATTTGCCAGTACCTGACCGTCACGGTTAGTGGTATTGACGCTCACCAGCGTGGATAAACCGATACGCAGCGGGTATTGTTCCAGCTGTTTCTGGTCCAGTTCAATACGAACAGGCAGACGCTGAACGACTTTGATCCAGTTACCGGTGGCGTTTTGCGCCGGAAGCAGCGAGAACGCGCTACCTGTGCCCATATCCAGACCAACCACTTTACCGGTGTATTTCACATCATCGCCGTAAATATCGGTGGTGATGGTGACCGGCTGACCGATACGCATATTGGCAATCTGCGTCTCTTTAAAGTTGGCATCCACCCACATATTGGTGGCTGGAACGACCGCCATCAGCGGCGTCGTTGGGCTAATTTGCGCCCCAGGCTGTACTGCTCGGCGGGAGACATAACCGGTCATCGGACTGACAATACGGGTACGCTCCAGCGCCAGCCAGGCGTTACGTACTTCGGTGGCAGCCTGTTGCACGGCAGGCTGATCTTCCAGTTTAGTCCCCAGAATCATCGCCTGATTGGCATTGTATTGTTGAATGGCGACATCCAGTTGCGCCTGGGCACTGGTCACCGCGTCGCGGGCGTGTTGCAGCTCTTCGCGACCAATCAGGTTGGCATTGCCCAGCGGCACACGGCGGTTGTAGTCGCTTTGTGCTTTCGCAAGGGCGATTTTCTGCACCTCAATATTCGCCTGCAACTGTTTGCTGTTAATCATCAGCTGGTGGGTTTGGCGCACGCTGGAAGCCAGTGCCGTTTTGGCTTTTTCAAACGCCTGGCGAGCATCTGTCGGGTCGAGAGTGACCAGCACATCGCCTTCTTTTACAAAATCGGTGTTATCGGCCCAGACTTTCGTCACGCTGCCAGACACCTGAGACATAATTTGAATCTGATTCCCTGCCACATATGCGTCATCGGTTTCTTCGAAATGACGCAGTACCAAAAACCAATAAATCCCTATCGCTACGGCAATAATTATAAAGAGCAAGGTGAGAAGGAGGAGCAGACGCTTACGTTTGCCGCTCTTCTTTACCGGTTGCTGCGGGGTTTGAGTCTCCGCATTTGCGCTCATATTGTTCTCCACGATCTTCTTAACTCATCGGCTGAGCCGACCTGCTTGCCAAAAAGGCCAGCATGTTGCGATGCTGGCCAGTCATTTTTTCTTTTATAAATCTGGATTTTTGAGCGAGATGACGCGTTAGCTCATCGCTTCGAGAACCACACCGTCTTGTTCCATCTGGTCGAGACGGGAGAGCAATTTGCGGGTGATTTGCTCGAGCTGATCTTTTTCTGTTGTGCTGAGCGCGGACCAGAGTTGATGCAGGCAATTATGCTGCGGTGGTAAAACCTCGCGCAAAAACTCGTGACCTTTTTCCGTTAATTGCAGATGCAGGCAACGACGATCGTTATCGCTTTCACGACGTTCGATCCAACCGCGTTTTTCCAGTTCATCGGCAATACGCGTCGCGTTGGTACGGGATGATCCAAGAGCACAACTCAATTCAGAAGGCTGAATACTGTGGTTTTCCTGAGACTCCAGCGTAATCAACGCCATAAACAACGTCTCGTTAATCCCCTGAGCCTTCAGCATTTTATTGCGGTTCTCCAGCAGCTTGCTTTGCATATGCATGCAAAGACGGGTCAGAAGGATCTCCTGATAAGGAAAATCTTCGTGGCGGCTGGCGCGAAATTTTAGCATTTGTTCAATGGGCGTAAACGAACTATCCATTTGGGTATGACCTCATTAATTTCAGCCGATATAGTAACGACAGTGACAAATAAAGTAAATGTATTGTTTTAGAAAAATGATTCTTGTGGGTTATATAATCGCCATCACTTTCCAGGCGAGCCCATAGGCCAGCGCACTAAGCAGTGTTGGGATGATAATGCTGCGTGTTTTATAGAAACTGGCACCCAGTACCGCGAAGCCGACCAGAGTGGGCACGAAACGGCGTGTATCGTGCATCACTTCTGGTGCGGTAGAGACAACCAGCAGAGCGCATATCGAGGCGATGCCAATGGTGTCGAGCAATATGCCTATCGCGCCACGTTTGGTTGGGCGGGCATTACCCACACGCAGGCGCAGCGGCAAATAGCGGAAGCAATAATTCGCCGCGCCAACCAGTAACCCAAGCAGCAGAACCTCATAGCTCATCGGGCGCTCCTTGCCAGAATGCCTGGATTAACGCAGTGAGGCAGCCACAGACAATGCCTGCCAGAATGGCGACGGGAATAGAAAATAGCGTTACGCCTGCAAGGGCACCAACTAACGCTGCGGTAACGCAAAGAGATTGTTTGCGCTGGAAAGAGGCGAGCAGGAAACTCATAAAGAGTGCCGGAAGCATAAAACCTAATGCTGCTTCAACGGCGGGATATCCTTGCAGCAAGCCGCTGCCGGAGAATGCCCCTATTACCGTACCAAATACCCACGATGACCATGAACTGAAGGCAATGCCGATCATCCAGTTCTCGCTCCAGCGGCGATTATTGCGTACCAGTTTTGCGGTTGCGGCGGCAAAAACCTCATCCGTCAGGCCAAACGCCCACAGGGCGGTTTTCGATTTTTGCAGACGCTGAATAATACGGCTACGCAGTGACGGGCCATACAAAACATGGCGAACATCCATTGCCATGACGGTCAGTGCAGCAACCCACAAACTACTCCCGGCTGCCAGCATCGCGGTAATGACGAACTGGCTCGCGCCTGCATAAATGATGCAGGAGAAAAAAACGCTTTCGAGAGGAGAGAATCCCAGACGGGTCGCATTCAGACCGAACGCAAAGGCCACCGGAATATAACTAATAACAATCGGTAAACTGTCTTTGCATCCTTCCATGAAGGTCGCCGAACCAGGAGCAGGCTGTGGAGTAGGGCTTTCCATAGAGTGTACGCTTAACGACTGTTAATATTATAAATAGACTGAATGAATATCTTAACCTTATCAGACTGATGGGCTTCTTAACACCCTTATAAGTGTAAAGCCACGAAAACGGTTGCTGATTGCTTAAATTGCGGCTTCCTGACGATGAAAACCTCGCCACCAGACCAGTAAGTTAACCAGGGCAATCGTCGCGCCAGCCAGACAAACGCCAGCCCAACCGCCATGTTGCCAGGCTGAGGCTGAAATTAGCGAACCGGCAGCACCGCCAATAAAGTAGCTGGTCATGTAACCTGCGGTCAGGCGATTACGCGCATCAGGGTATATTCGATAAATTACCGTCTGGTTAGTGATATGCACGCCCTGCACGGTGAGATCCAGCACCAGGATGCCGATAATCAAGGCCAGTACGGAAGTGTGGCCAAACCAGATAGCAAGCCATGAAAGTAACAGCAGCAGCAGACCGAAAGTTGTGGTGTGGTGCGATTTGCCCTTATCGGCAAAACCGCCCGCCGGACGAGCGCCCAACGCTCCGGCAGCTCCCGCGAGTCCAAACAGACCAATGACGCCATCGCTGTAGTTAAAAGGTGGAGCGGCGAGCAAAAAGGCCATTGAGGTCCAGAGAATGCTGAAGTTGGCAAAGGTCAGGCAGCCCAGCAACGCGCGGGTGCGCAGAATTTTATCGCTGATAAACATACTGAAAACGGAACCTAACAACTGTGGATAGTTGAGGTGGGTTTCTGATTTCATCTGCGGCAGGCCGCGCCATAACGCCAGCGCCATCAGTGCCATTAATACCGAGGCAACCCAAAAGACGGTGCGCCAGCCGCCGAGGTTTGCCAGCAACCCGGCAACGGTTCGTGCCAGTAAGATCCCCAACAGCAGCCCGCTCATAATGGTGCCGACCACTTTGCCGCGTTTGTCCGGTGAAGCCAGCGTTGCTGCCAGCGGAACCAGAATTTGTGCCACGACCGAGAATAAACCGGTTAATGCCGTACCGAGGATCATCATCGCCAGCGACTGACTGCTGGCGGTAATCAACATACCGCCCGCTGCCAGTAAGGTCATCGAGACAATCAGGCGGCGGCGTTCAAACATATCACCGAGGGGAACAAGAAACAGCAGACCTGCGGCATAGCCCAACTGCGCGGCGGTAACAATAAAGCCCGCCGAACTGGCGGAAAGGGAAAAGTTACGCGCGATGGTGTCGAGTAATGGCTGGGCGTAATAGTTACTGGCTACCGCCAGACCGGTGGCGATAGACATCAGCACGATCAGTGCCGGGCTAAGCTCATGATTAGGTTTAGTCATTATTTTTGTTCATCAGGTGATGATTAATCTGGAAATCAATAATAGCGGATGTTGATGAATATGGGATGAAAGATAGATTGTTGAAATGTGCGGTGTGGTTTGCAGGCATGATAAGACGCGGCCGCGTCGCATCAGGCATTGTGTACAGAGCGGCGGATGAGGCAAAAGCGCCTTATCCGCCCGAATAAAAATTACTTCTGCGCTGCCAGCGCCTCATTCACCCAGCCATCGAACTGCTGCTGGTGGGCTTTGATCCAACCATCAACGTGGCCCTGAATATCGCCTTCTGAGGCTTTGCCGTCATGCATAATGGCGTTCTGGGCGTTAATATCTGCCACTGGCAACTGCATAATGGCAAACAGTTTCGCTGCCGCCGGGTTTTTCTCGGCCCAGGCTTTGTTGGCAACGATATGCATGGTGCTGACCGGGAAGCCGTAATTCGCACCATTCGGCAGCTTGGTGTCGGCATTTTTATCACCCGGCAGTGCGGAGAACGGCACCTGCAACCAGACCACATCTTTCCCCGGTTTCAGTTCGTTACTCACCCAGTACGGCGTCCAGGTGTAGTAAAACACCGGCTTACCCTCTTTGTAACGACTGATGGTGTCAGCCATCATCGCTGCGTAGTTCCCCTGATTATGCGTCACGGTATTGGTCAGTCCATACGCGGCAAGCTGGTGGTTGATCGCACCTTCGCAGCCCCAGCCTGGGTTACAGCCGGTTAAATCCGCTTTACCGTCGCCGTTGGTATCGAACAGTTTGGCGATCTTCGGATCTTTAAGTTGCGCGATGTTGGTGATTTTGTACTGGTCGGCGGTTTTCTTATCGATCAGGTAACCCTGTGCCGCGCCGTTAACGAATACCCCTTCACGATAAAATTTCTTATCGCCACCGGCAGCTTCGTACATGTTGTCATGCAGCGGCGTCCAGTTCACCGCAGTAAAGGTTGCATCGCCGGAAGCAAGTGAGGTGTAGCCAACGTTGTAATCCACTTCGCTGGGTTTATTGACGGTATAACCTAATTTCTCCAGTGCACGACTGACCAGCAGCGTCTGGAAGGTTTCTTCAGTGATGGTGCTCTGAACTGGATTAACAGTAATACCTTTGCCCGGCAGATCGGCAGCAAAAGTTTGTGTAGAGATAAGCGTGGCAAACGCTGTCGCAAAAAGTACGCTATGTCGCATTGTTATTCCTTTTTTTGGCAGGGTGAAAATGCCCGGCGTCACCGGGCAAGTGCAGAGTTACTTAATGAATGGGCGGGTCAGCAGACCGACAGGGCCAGTGGTGTACCAGCGACGGTTGCCGCGACTGCGTGAGTCGCGCCCAACGGCCTGCGTCAGGCGGTCGAGGATAATGGCGAGGATCACAATCCCGACGCCGCCAACGGTGGCAAGGCCCATATCCAGACGACCGATACCGCGAAGTACCATCTGACCCAGCCCACCGACGGCAATCATCGAGGCAATGACCACCATAGAAAGGGCCAGCATCAGCGTCTGGTTAACACCCGCCATAATGGTCGGCATCGCCAGCGGTAACTGAACTTTGAACAGCATCTGCCGCGGGCTGGCACCGAATGAGCGCGAGGCTTCAATTAAATCCGCCGGAACCTGGTTAATACCAAGAATAGTCAGACGGATAATCGGTGGCAGAGCAAAGATGATCGTCACCACTACGCCCGGCACGTTGCCGATACCAAACAGCATGACAATTGGCACCAGATAAACAAACGCTGGCGTGGTCTGCATGGCATCAAGCAGTGGACGAATAATTTTCGCCGCTCGTGGACTTCTCGCCAGCCAGATCCCCAACGGCAAACCGATGACGATACAGAACAGCAGGGCGGTTAACACCAGCGCCAGAGTAACCATTGCCTGTGACCAGGCACCGATTGCGCCGATGGCAATCAGCGAAACCAGCGTCGCCACGCCCATTCCGACACCGGAAATTTGCCAGGCGATGAGAGCGAAAACGATAATCGCCACCGGTGCGGGCATACCCAGCAGCAATTGCTGGAAACCGTTAAGGATGTAATCGACCGGAACGCGAACGCCCTGGAAGACGGGACGGAAATGGGTAACGACCCAGTCGATCCCTTCAGTGACCCAACTGTCGAGCGGGATCAGCGTTTTATGGAACGGATCGAGAATATTAAAATGCTCGACGTTTGGTGCAGGCGTACTGGTCAGCCAGTCAGCGCCACCGCCGTCAGTCGGTGCAGTCGCCGGTGTACCCCAGGCGTCTGCGGATTGTGCGGCACTGTCCGCCGCTGGCGTGGTATCCCACGGATTATTTTGATCAGCCATTATTTACCCCCTCACGATCTAAAGCGCGCAGCAGCATTCCTTTCGAAATAATGCCGACATACTGTTGGTCCTCGTCGACCACGGGCACCGCACAGGGCGCTTGTCCGACATGAGAGAGCAACTCGCTAAGAGGCGTTTGCGCATCGACCGCTAACGGCGCATCAATCAGCGCCGCATCAAGACCTTGCTGCTGCGTTAACGCGGTTTTAAGCGAATCGATAGACACTGCGCCGACAAACTTATTACCACGTTCGATGACGTAGCCATATTCGCGATCTTCATCCTGCAATAATTTCAGTGCCGAACGCGGGCCGAAGCCGGGGGTTTTACGAATTAAGCCGTTCGGTGTACGACGGGCAATATCTTTCGCACTGAACACCTGGCTAATATCGACGCCACGGAAGAAGGTACGAACATAATCATTCGCCGGATTATTAAGAATTTCATCCGGTGTACCAACCTGCACCACTTCACCATTTTGCATAATGGCAATTCGGTCACCAATACGCATAGCTTCATCGAGATCGTGGGAAATAAAGACAATGGTGCGCTGATGTTTCGCCTGTAATTTTACCAGCTCATCCTGCATCTCGGTGCGAATTAATGGATCGAGCGCCGAGAAGGCTTCGTCCATTAATAATATATCCGGATTAATCGCTAACGCGCGGGCTAATCCCACACGTTGACGCATCCCGCCAGAGAGTTCATCCGGGTAGCTGTGGGCATAATTTTCCAGCCCGACCTGACGCAGTGCATCAAGGGCTTTTTCCCGGCGTTCTTCGGCATTAATTCCGGCCAGTTCCATACCGAACGCAGTATTGTCCAGCACGGTCATATGCGGCATTAAGGCAAAGGACTGGAAGACCATCGCAATCTTTTTTCTGCGCACCTCACGGAGTTCGGCGTCGGATATTTTGGCAATATCCACACCATCAATCAGCACTTGCCCGCGGGTGGGTTCAATCAGGCGATTGAGAAGGCGTACCATTGTGGATTTACCCGAACCGGATAATCCCATGATGACAAATATCTCGCCTTCTTCAATGGCCAGACTGGCGTCTTTTACGCCAAGCGATAGCCCGGTTTTTTCCAGAATTTGTTCTTTTGAAAGTCCTTGTTCGATATATTTGAACGCTCGCTGAGGATGCTCGCCAAATATTTTATAGAGATTTTTAATTTCTAATTTAATTGCCATGCAATAGAAAGATTCCTGTTATTTGTTTATGTCGATACATTACCCAATGGAAATAGTCACTTTTTTCTACCCTAACATACTGAGAATCTGAGGCAACCCCTGATGGCAAATGTGGCATGAATATTGATGCGAGCAAATCGCCGGAATTTCCCATGATATAAGGGCTGAGAGCAAATCGAGAAAGTTGATATTTTTTTGTCATAGATAGCGAAAAAACGCCTGAATATTGTGGTTTCAGGCGAATAATGCAACAGAGTATCAGTGTAGATCACCACAAAATATTTGCGTGATAAAAAGCTATTTGGCGGGAATTATTTCCCTACTGTGGTTGGTGATATTTTTGAAAATAACACCCTCAGAAATTCCAGTCTTCATCTTCTGTTTCGACCGCTTTTCCCATCACATATGAAGAGCCTGAACCGGAAAAGAAATCGTGATTTTCATCGGCATTCGGCGAAAGCGCGGCGAGGATTGCCGGATTCACTTCCGCCATTTCTGCGGGAAATAATGGTTCGTAGCCCAGATTCATCAACGCCTTATTGGCGTTGTAACAGAGAAACGCTTTCACATCGTCAGCCCACGGGGTTTCGGCGTACAGCTCATCGGTGTATTGCAACTCGTTGTCATAGAGTTCCAGCAACAAATCGAAGGCGAAACTCTTCAATTCTTCACGTCGTGCCTGGGAGATCTTTTCCAGGTTTTTCTGATATTTATAGCCGATGTAGTAACCGTGGACTGCTTCATCCCGGATAATCAGACGGATCAGGTCTGCGGTATTGGTTAGCTTTCCGCGGCTGGAAAAATACATCGGCAGCCAGAAACCGGAATAGAACAAAAATGATTCAAGAAACACACTGGCGATTTTCTTTTTCAGCGGATTATCACCGCGATAATGTTGCTGAATAATCTGTGCTTTTCGCTGCAACGGCGCGTTTTCTTCACTCCAGGCGTAGGCGGCATCGACATCTTTGGTCTGGCACAGCGTCGAGAAAATCGAACTGTAAGAGCGGGCATGAACCGCTTCCATAAAGCTGATATTCGATAAAACCGCCTCTTCATGGGGCGTGAGTGCATCGGGCATCAGCGAAGGTGCGCCGATAACATTTTGCAGCGTGTCGAGCAGCGTCAGGCCAGTAAAAACGCGCATCGTCAGTTGTTGTTCTACGACACTTAATGTCTGCCAGGCGGGAATATCGTTCGATAGTGGCACCTTTTCTGGTAGCCAGAAATTGCTGGTCAGGCGGTTCCACACCTCCAGATCTTTATCGTCAGATATCTTATTCCAGTTGATGGCGCTGATACGTGAGAGTTTCATTGATATTCCTTAAAGCGCGCAGGAGACGCAGCCTTCAATTTCAGTGCCTTCCAGCGCCATCTGACGCAGGCGGATGTAGTAGAGCGTTTTGATACCTTTGCGCCAGGCGTAAATCTGCGCTTTGTTGATATCGCGAGTGGTGGCGGTATCGGGGAAAAACAGTGTCAGCGACAGCCCCTGATCGACATGGCGAGTCGCTTCGGCGTAGGTGTCGATGATCTTTTCTGCGCCGATTTCGTAAGCGTCCTGATACAGCGCCAGATTCTCGTTAGTCATAAACGGGGCAGGGTAGTAAACGCGTCCTGTTTTGCCCTCTTTGCGTATCTCTACTTTCGCCACAATCGGATGAATACTCGACGTGGCATGGTTGATATAAGAGATGGAACCGGTTGGCGGCACCGCCTGGAGATTTTGGTTGTATATGCCATAGCGCATCACGTCGTCGCGCAGTTGCGCCCACATTTCGCGGGTAGGTAACGTGATGCTGCTACGAGCAAACAACTCGCCAACTTTCGCCGTTTTCGGCTGCCAGTTCCCTTGCAGATATTGGCTGAAATATTCACCATTGGCATAGCGTGACTGTTTGAACCCGGCGAAGGTTTCACCGCGTTCGCGCGCCAGCAACATTGAGGTACGCAGCGCGTGCCAGGTGATGGTGTAGAAATAGAGATTGGTGAAATCCAGTGCTTCCGGCGAACCATAGGCGATGCCTTCTCGCGCCAGGTAACCGTGTAAATTCATCTGCCCCAGACCGATAGCGTGTGAGGCGGCATTTCCGGCTTCGATGGACGGCACGCTGCGAATATGACTCATATCTGACACCGCAGTTAAACCGCGTACGGCGATCCCTACCGTGCGGGCAAAATCGGGGGAATCCATGGTGTGGGCAATATTCAACGAACCTAAATTGCAGGAAATATCATGGCCTGTGCGGGCATAGTCGAGATTCTCGTCATACTCTGAGGCGCTGTTAACCTGCAAAATTTCTGAGCAGAGATTGCTCATATTTATGCGCCCGGCGATAGGGTTAGCACGGTTAACCGTGTCTTCATACATGATGTAGGGATAGCCGGACTCAAACTGGATTTCTGCCAGTCGCTGGAAGAAATCACGGGCGTTGATGTATTTTTTGCGGATTCGCTCATCGGCAACCAGTTCGTCATAGTGTTCACTGATGGCGATATCGGCAAACGGCTTGCCATAAACACGCTCAATGTCATAGGGCGAAAACAGTGCCATCTGCGCATTCTCTTTTGCCAGATGGAAGGTGATATCCGGGATAACCACGCCCAGCGACAGTGTTTTAATGCGGATTTTCTCGTCGGCATTTTCCCGCTTTGTATCGAGAAAACGCAGAATATCGGGATGATGGGCATGTAAATAGACTGCGCCAGCACCCTGACGCGCGCCGAGCTGGTTGGCATAGGAAAATGCGTCCTCCAGCATTTTCATCACCGGAATCACGCCAGAAGATTGATTTTCAATACGTTTAATTGGCGCGCCCGCTTCCCGCAGATTCGACAGCAAAAATGCCACGCCGCCGCCGCGTTTCGACAGTTGTAGTGCGGAATTTACTGCCCGGCCAATCGACTCCATATTGTCTTCAATACGCAGCAAAAAACAGGAAACCAGTTCGCCACGCTGCTGTTTACCGCAGTTGAGGAATGTCGGTGTTGCAGGCTGAAAGCGTCCTGACAGCATCTCATCGGTCAGTTGCGTCGCCAGTGTTTCATCGCCTTGTGCCAGCGTCAGCGCCACCATCGTGACTCGATCGGCAAAATCTTCCAGATAACGCTTACCGTCGAATGTCTTCAACGTATAGCTGGTGTAAAACTTCCATGCTCCGAGGAATGTCTGAAAACGAAAACCGCTGGCGTGTGCGTGGGCAAACAGCGTAATGACAAAATCGCGAGAGTAGCGATTAAGGACGCTTTCATCATAGTAACCTTCGTTGACCAGCCAGTTCAGGCGCTGCTGCTGGCTACTGAAGGTCACCCTGTTAGGGCGCACATGCGTCGCCATAAAGGCGTCAACGGCCTGGCGATCTTTATCGAACTGAATGCGACCTGCGCTATCGTAAAGGTTAAGCATCGCATTCAGGGCGTGGTAATCCATTGTTTCCTGCGTCAGGCGTTCTGCGGTTGTCGTTGCCAAAATTCGGTTACTCCTTTACGAACGTTTTCGATATCGCTTTGCGTACCCATGAGTTCAAAGCGGTACAGCCACGGCACGCCGCATTTCCGGGCTATCACATCTCCGGCACGGCCATACGCCTCACCAAAGTTGCGATTACCCGAAGCAATAACGCCGCGAAGCAACGCCCGGTTGTGCTCGTCGTTTAAAAAGCGAATTACCTGTCGTGGCACCGCGCCAGCCGTACCGCCGCCGCCGTAAGAGGGCACGATCAGGATGTAAGGCTCGTCTACCTGAATCCGTTCCCGCTCATTGAGCGGGATGCGCACCGCGGGCAGTCCTAAACGTTCGATAAAACGCTGCGTATTTTCGGAGCTGCTGGAAAAGTAGACGAGTTGGCTCATGCACTGGCCGCGTGTGGCGCTGGATGCAGACGATTGATCATGTCCGGGCGGAAACCAGACCAGCTAAGATCGCCTGCAATCACTACCGGCAACTGACGAAAGCCCTGAGCACGTAACGCTTCCGCCGCTTCAGGAACGCGATCGACATTAATCATTTCAAAATCAAAGCCCCGGTTTTCCATCGCCCGTTTGGTGGCGTGGCACTGAACGCAATCGTTACGAGTGTAAATAGTAATGCGCATGATTCGTATTTCCGTTTAAAATGAAGATACGGCGCGATGATACGCGTCGGGTTGTCTCTCTGTTGATACAGAGATACTAGATGTAGTTGAAAAAAGATTCAACCATACAAGATATGGGAATTTTAGATTGATTACACCACCGATGAATGGCTCAACGGGGTAGGGGATTTTGTGTTTTTTTGCCGGGCGATTGCCCGGCATCAGGAAGTTACATCCGCATGGAAACGGCCAGGCGGTTAAAGCAATTCATCAGCCCGATGGCAAATGTTAAGTCGCTGATTTCTGCTGCGCTGAAATGCTCAAGCAAAGGCTGATAAACGTCGTCTTCCGCATGGGTTCGGGCAATATCGGTCACCGATTCCGCCCATGCCAGCGCCGCCCGCTCGCGATCGTCAAAATGATGGCTTACGCGCCAGCCTGCCAGGGCATCCAGCTTATGCTGCGGCACACCGGATTTGCGTAATGCTTTGCTGTGTATCTCCAGACAAAATGCGCAACCATTGATTTGCGAGACGCGCAAATAAACTAACTCCATCAGCGTAGTTTCCAGCGTGCTATTTTCCAGCGCCGTTTTGGCCTGCACCAGCGCGTTATATACCGTTGGGCTAAGTTCGTAGTAAGGCTGACGTAATGTAGTCATACAGTTTCTCCTCTTATTAACGCCCGCAATGTAGCACTATAATGGACTGCTAAAGAGAGCCATAAATTACCTAAAAAAGCAGACCATATGCCGCGCTATCAGGATATCGCCCGTCAGTTAAAAACGGCTATTGAGCAAGGGGAACTGAAACCCGGCGCAAGGCTACCTTCAAGTCGTACCTGGTCGCAGGAACTGGGGGTGTCTCGATCCACTGTCGAAAATGCGTATGCTGAGCTGGTGGCGCAAGGATGGCTGATCAGGCGGGGACAGGCTGGCACATTTGTCAGTGAGCAGATATATCCGCAACAATCTACTGTACAAGTTGTGTCTTTTGCCGGTGAAAGTCAGCAACCGTTGCCATTTCAAATGGGATTACCCGCACTCGATCTCTTTCCGCGAGAGCTGTGGGCGCGGGTGATGGGGCGTCGCCTTCGTACCCAGACGCGCTTTGATTTGGCGTTAGGCGATGTCTGCGGTGAGGCGGCGTTGCGTGAGGCAATAGTTGATTACTTACGCGTTTCACGTGGGATTGATTGTCAGCCAGAGCAGGTCTTTATCACTCACGGTTATGCGGCCTCAATGGCTTTAATTCTGCACGCGCTGGCGAAACCGGGAAACGGGATGTGGATGGAAGATCCCGGCTTTCCACTGATTCGCCCGATTGTCACTCGCCACGGTGTGGAAATTTTGCCTGTGCCGGTTGATGACAACGGACTGGATATCACAAGCGGAATACAAAATTATCCTGATGCGTGTTTTGCCCTGATAACACCAGCACACCAAAGCCCGCTGGGTGTGGCGCTCTCTTTAGCGCGCAGGCATCAGATACTGGAATGGGCAGAGCGTAGTCAGGCATGGATTATTGAAGATGATTATGACAGTGAGTTTCGCTATCACGGTAAGCCGTTACCGGCGTTAAAAAGTCTCGATGCACCGCAGCGGGTAATTTATGCCGGAACATTCAGCAAAGCACTATTTCCTGCATTGCGCTGTGCGTGGCTGGTGGTGCCGGTGAAGCAAATTGCACAATTCCGCCACCAGGCGTCACTGGCTCCATGTGCGGTACCTGTTCTATGGCAGAACACACTGGCAGACTTTCTTCGCGAGGGGCATTTCTGGCGGCATCTGAAGAAAATGCGTCAGCATTATGCTCAACGTCGGCAATGGATTGAGCAAGCGTTGACGCAGCAGGGATTTCAGGTTGTGCCGCAGAAAGGTGGTATCCAGATGGTGATCAGAATGATGGGCGATGATATTGCCCATGCGCGTAAAGCCAATGCTGCAGGCCTTGCGGTGCAGGCACTTAGCGACTGGCGTATCCGCTCAAGTGGGGAAGGTGGATTACTTCTCTCGTTTACCAATATCGTTAACGAAGGTATGGCGCGACAGGTAGCACAACAATTACGTAAAGCCTTAAGCTAAAAAACCCCGAAATCAGGTTCCGGGGTCAAGACGCGTATTTATTATCATTGTTGCACTACGATTTGCGCATGCTTAACAGTGCGCCGATAAAAATACCAACCGCAGCTGCTGTACCCACGCTACACCAGGGTCTTTCACGAACAAAAGAATCCGCGCAGCCAACGGCATCGCGCGCGGCTTGCTGAACGCGAGTACGACCATGCATTCGCGCTCTGGTTTCTTTCAGTAGAGCCTGCGCTTTACTACGAGCGGCTTCGGCTTCCCCTTTGGCGTCGCTGCCCCAGGACTTCAATACAGATTCGAGGCTGTCAGCTAATTGATTGACATCATTCTGGATATCCTGCACGCCATCATCAACGTCGTTGCGGTTCGGTCGGTTAAACATATGATCCCCCATTAGAATTCGATGTAATTTTCAGTGTAGACCATAATTTTCTTAACTGAGGTTCATCGCGGCTTTATGGACTTTTCTGAAAGCGTTGTGAATGCGCAATCAGGTAAGGTAGGCCCGCGGTTGATAATAACGAGGATCAAATATGTATTTACGACCAGACGAGGTGGCGCGCGTACTTGAAAAAGTCGGTTTTACTGTCGATGTGGTAACTCAGAAAGCGTATGGTTACCGCCGTGGGGAAAATTATGTCTATGTTAATCGCGAAGCGCGAATGGGACGTACCGCTCTGGTAATTCATCCAACATTAAAAGAACGCAGTTCAACACTGGCTGAACCCGCTTCCGATATTAAAACGTGCGACCATTACCAGCAATTTCCGCTCTATTTAGCGGGTGAACGTCATGAGCATTACGGTATCCCACATGGCTTTAGTTCGCGTGTTGCGCTTGAACGTTATTTGAATGGTTTATTTGGCGAAGCCAGTTAAAGACGCGACTGGCGATGCCAGTCGCGAAAAGAAGGGTCAGGCTTTTACCTGCTGGTAACGGCTGACTTTAAACAGTCGGCGGCAATAATCGAGGAAGTAGCCATAAACCGCCCCCATCAACATCGAAACAACGATGTTTGAACTGACCGCAGCCATAATCTGATGCCAGTCTGCGCCCACCACTAACAAGATCGCCACATACACCGGTGACTGGAACGTCACATACGCCAGGATATCCGCCAGATTTTTTACCCAGCCCGACGGACTAACTTTGCGTGCCGCGCGCATAAACAGATCGCGGTACATACCGTATGGCCATGCAATTAAGATGTTCACCGGAATCGCTACCAATCTGGAATAAAGAGACTGTTCGAAGCTCATTCCGGAGAGGAAAACTTCAATACACATGTTCACGACAGAACAGTAAACAACCATCGCGAACGTATCTGCAACTGCATGACGCAAGCGTGACTGCGGTGAGAACATGCTAATGCTCCTTAATAAAAGCGTAATGGGACGTTAATAGAGATGAAAGCAGTGGATCTCATTGCCATCTGCATTTTCGCATAGCGTATATCGCTGGCTATGACTAATCAATTAGTGAAAAATTTTTATTTAATCTGTTTTTGTAGATAAAATATTCCGTAGCGGCGCGTTTTTTGTACATTGTGGATTTTTACATGCTGATATGATTTATTTTTAATTAAATCAATTAGATATGGGCGTATCTTTATTTTCACTAATGAAAGTTTGGGGGTGAGGTAACGCTATAAGCGTAGAGAATTCGGTGTATGCAGTGACTGGGTCATTTTCAGCATTTTTTATGCCAGACAATGTACATTAACAGCAGAAAGCACCAGTGAGTGATGTTTATTTTTATTCGTATATATTGCATTTTTATTCGATTTGGTTTTATCAGGCTTGCGGAATTAGCGAGCAGAGAGCGCCGCTCTGTTCACCAATAACCGAAATTACTCATCAAATTGGCTAATATATAATCTTGAAATTATTCTGAGAGTTTCAGAAAATAACAGCTGAAATAATCTCGTGCAGGACTGTAAATAGATTAAATTTTGTGGAAATATAATAAGTGATCGCTTACACTACGCGACGAAATACTTTTTGTTTTGGCGTTAAAAGGTTTCCTTTATTATGTCCGTAATGTTACAAAGTCTAAATAACATTCGCACTCTCCGTGCGATGGCTCGCGAATTCTCCATTGACGTTCTTGAAGAAATGCTCGAAAAATTCAGGGTTGTCACTAAAGAAAGACGTGAAGAAGAAGAACAGCAGCAGCGTGAACTGGCAGAGCGCCAGGAAAAAATTAGTACCTGGCTGGAGCTGATGAAAGCTGACGGAATTAACCCGGAAGAGTTATTGGGTAATAGCTCTGCTGCCGCACCACGCGCTGGTAAAAAACGCCAGCCGCGTCCGGCAAAATATAAATTCACCGATGTTAACGGTGAAACTAAAACCTGGACCGGTCAGGGCCGTACACCGAAGCCAATCGCTCAGGCGCTGGCAGAAGGTAAATCTCTCGACGATTTCCTGATCTAATTACTGAGGCCGGATGTCGCTGCTATGGCGCGTCCGGCGTCGCTTCTCAAGCTTGTTGGTTCCACGGCATCTTATCTAACAACCTTGCCATCCCACAAAAACCGCTAATTCCTGCAAACAGTAACCCGGCACCAACAAAGCCGCTTAATAAGAAGAAACCGCTATTTACGGTATAACCCAGTACAACACCGATTAATATTAAACCACCCGCGGCGATCTGCACCTGGCGCATTAACGGCAAGGGTTGAGATTTATTTACCGCTACTGGCAATCCTGCTTTTTTCCAGCCATCAATCCCATCTTCGAGTAAAAAGATTTCTGCGGGTGCGGCAATCGCTGCTAATTTATCGGCGTTATTACTGGTGCGTTTACCTGCCTGGCAGTGGAAGATAATTTGCTCACGACGTAATTTAGCCGGAAGACCTGACTGTTCGAGCACAGATAATGGAGCCAGATCTGCTTCAGGAATATGTTCACGAAGATATTCATCAGCATCACGAATATCGATTAACTTTGCGCCGCGTGCGATTAATTCTTGTGCATCATGCGGCGAAATGGTTGTCAAAGCCATAGTGACTCCTTACGGACAATAGACATTTTTCAGGGTGGCGATAATGGCATTTACCGCCTCATTTTTAATGGAATATAGAATGCGTTGGGCATCCCGTTGGCTGTCGATAAGCCCTTCGTCTCGCATACGCGCGAGATGCTGTGATGTCGCAGAGGCACTCAATCCGGTAATGCGCGTCAGCTCTCCCGCGCTGGTACCGGGGGAACCGCTAAGCATGCACAGAATCAGCAACCGTTTGGGGTGGCTCATTGCTTTCAATAAGGCTGCTGCCTGTTCGGCACTGGCCTGTAATTGCGCGAGTTCAGTCATAGTTATTTAAGTATTTTCTAAATTAAGTAAACTCTAAACTAAAAATACAACATATGCCAGCATCAGCAGCGTAAATGAGAGTAAAAGCGTAAGCTGAAACTGGCAGGCTCCGCTAAAATTACTACGCTTAAGAGATAAAATCTCTTTTTAAACAATGAGTAATTTTCTTATAGGGAGTACATATGGGTTTCTGGAGAATCGTCATCACCATCATTCTGCCGCCGCTCGGCGTGCTGCTCGGTAAAGGGTTCGGTTGGGCGTTCATTATTAATATTCTGCTGACACTGCTTGGGTATATCCCCGGTTTGATTCACGCGTTCTGGGTGCAAACCCGCGATTAAACCTGTCCTCACCCCCGCGGCGTTAACGCGCCGCGTTCCTCTGCTACACTTTCTGAGTGTTTCCGTTAACGAATGAGGTAGCTATGGGTCTGTTCAATTTTGTGAAAGATGCTGGAGAAAAACTCTGGGACGCGGTTACAGGTCAGCACGATAAAGACGATCAGGCGAAGAAGGTGCAGGAGCATTTGAACAAAACCGGTATACCTGATGCCGATAAAGTGAATATTCAAATTGCCGACGGCAAAGCGACGGTCACTGGTGACGGCTTAAGTCAGGAGGCGAAGGAGAAAATCCTTGTTGCGGTGGGGAATATTTCCGGTATTGCCAGTGTCGATGATCAGGTGAAAACGGCGACACCAGCCACTGCCAGCCAGTTTTATACCGTTAAGTCTGGCGACACTCTGAGTGCCATTTCCAAACAGGTCTACGGTAATGCCAATCTGTACAATAAAATCTTCGAAGCGAATAAACCGATGCTAAAAAGCCCGGATAAAATTTACCCGGGGCAAGTGTTGCGTATTCCTGAAGAGTAGTTAATTGCCAGCCATTGCTTGCTGGATAATGGGAATTGGCGTCAGTAAATGCTGGCGCATTAACTCACTGGCGCGCGCGGTATCTCGCGCCAGTACCGCCGCAGTCAGGGTCTGGTGCTGATCGCGTTTATCCTCCAGCATTTCCACCGAAAGCACTGTTCGCCGCAGCCAGATAAATCGATAGCGCGCCGCCAGATCAAACAACCGTTCACGCATTTGCAGCAAATAGTGAGAACCACAGCCCGCCACAATTGCCGTATGAAACGCCTGATGACGCAGATCCCACTCATCAAGCATTTTCTCACTGGCGTCACAGGCCTCCAGCTTACTCAGCAGATGCGCTTTTGCGAGAACGTCTGCCTCCCATTCATCGCCACCGCGGGCAATCGCCAGACTGACCAGCATCGCTTCCATATTGGCGCGGGCGTCGAAAATATCGAGCAGCTCCTGCTCTGACATAGACGCCACCCGATACCCTTTTTGATTCACCACCGTGACCAGTCGTTCTGCTACCAGTTGCGAAAGCGCTTCCCGCAACGGCCCAACGCCAAGTGCATAACGCGATGTCAGCAAACTCATCCGTAATTTTTCATCCGGTTGAAAATTACCGCGAATAATATCGTTCTTCAGCCAGCGATAGCCATCCAGAGACGTAATGGTCATGGTGTGACTCCTGATCATTATTAGCGCGTATTATGAACGGGTGTTTTTTGCCACAATACCAGTTTTTTCCAGCGCGCCATAATCGGCACGGTACAGATTATCCCTATCGCTAATAAACCGGTGGAGATCACTTCTAACTGTTGCGCCGGGCGGAATAGCATCACTACCAACACAAAGGTAATAAAGCCGATTACCAGCCAGGTGAGCCACGGGTAAAGCCACATTCGCAGGCGAATTTCGCTTCCTTCTGCTCGCAGGATTTTGCGCATTCGTAATTGCGAAACGGCGATGACTAAATAAACCAGCAGGGCGATAGCGCCGGAGCTGTCGATCAGAAATTTAAACACTTTCGCCGGTGCGTAATAGTTAACCACCACCGTTAAAAACGCCGCGCCGGTGGAGAGTAACACCGCCACGTACGGGGTTTTACTGCGGTTAATTTTGCCCATTACCGCGGGTGCATCACCGCGACGGCTTAAGGAGTAGAGCATCCTTGACGCGGTATACAGCGCCGAGTTCAGGCAACTGGTTACGGAAAGTAATATCACGCAGTCCATGATTAATTTCGCATGAGGAATATTGAGCAATTCCAGAACCGAGCGATAAGATCCAACGGCTTTCAGTCCCGGCATATTCCACGGTATTAATGCCACGACGACAAAAATAGAGCACAAATAGAAGATAGAAATACGCCAGATAACCGAGTTGGTGGCGCGGACAATATGTTTTTCCGGCGTGTCGGATTCCGCGGCGGCAATGGTGACAATTTCTGCGCCCATAAACGAGAACATGGTGATCAACATCGCGCTTAATACCGCACCGAAGCCATTGGGCATAAAGCCGCCGCTATCCCACAATCTTGAGATCCCGCTCACTTCGGCATACGGGTAAAAACCGCTAATTGCGACTGCACCAAGGAATATAAATGCCAGAATGGCAATGACTTTGCACAGCGCCAGCCAGAACTCAAATTCGCCGTAGTTTTTAACGCTTAATAAATTACTGCCAGTTAAGGCGAGGGTAATGACGAGGGAAAACAACCAGATAGGAATGCCTGGAACCCACGAGTGCAGGATCATGGCGGCGATATTGGCTTCCAGCGGGATAACCAGTACCCAAAACCACCAGTACAGCCAGCCGATGGTATAACCCGCCCAACGACCAATAGCTTTATCGGCATAGGTGGAAAACGAACCCGTGTCGGGCGTGGCAACCGCCATTTCCGCCAGCATTCGCATAATCATAACCACCAGTAATCCGGCGAACAGATAGGCCAGTAATACCGCTGGACCCGCTTCGGCGATGGCGACGCTGGAACCGACAAACAGACTTGCGCCGATAACACCGGCAATAGACAACATGGTGACGTGGCGTGACTTCAGCCCGCCGCCTAACTCATGTGGTTGCGATGATTGCCCCATCCTGAATCCTCTCGAAAGTGTGTCACTTGGGAGAGCGCCCCGACATTTCCCGCGTCGGGTCACGCGTGTAATTGTTATTGGTTCTTTTTGCCGGAGAGCGGCTCCGCCTTATCCGGCCGACATAGATTTATTCCTGTTCACGTACAGATTGTCGGATGCGGCGTAAACGCCTTATCCGACTTGGATTCTCGTAGGCCGGACAAGACGCGAAGCGTCGCCTCCGGCATGGTGCGCCGAATGTCGGATGCGGCGTAAACGCCTTATCCGACCTACATTTCCGTAGGCCGGACAAGACGCAAAGCGTCGCCTCCGGCATGGGTGCGGTGCTACTGCTTCGCCTCATCAAAACACTGGCTGATGATCTCCAGACCCTGACGGATCTGAGCATCTTCAATAGTGAGCGGGACAAGGATGCGCAGCACGTTGTAATACGGGCCGCAGGAGAGAAGAATCAGGCCTTTATCGCGGGCGCGCGCCACGATGTCGGCGGTGAGTTTGGCGTCCGGTTTACTGTGATCGCCACCTTCAAACAGCTCGATAGCAATCATCGCCCCCAGCCCGCGAACGTCGCCTACCTCAGTGTGTTTTTCGGCGATCGCCAGCAATCCGTCTTTCAGCTTTTGCCCCAGATCGTTGGCTTTTTGCAGCAGATTTTCCTGTTCAAACACCTTCAACACTTCCAGCGCCGCGACGCAGGCAATCGGGTTACCCGCATAAGTGCCGCCTAAGCCGCCCGGAGCGACAGCGTCCATCACTTCGGCGCGCCCGGTGACGCCCGCCAGCGGGAAACCGCCTGCGATCGATTTCGCAAAGGTGGTGAGATCAGGTGCCACGCCCATTTGTTCCATCGCAAACAGCGTGCCGGTACGCCCCGCGCCGCTTTGCACTTCATCGGCAATCAACATGATCCCGTGCTCGTCACACAGCGCACGTAAACGCTGCATAAAGGCTGGCGTCGCGGCGTAGAAACCGCCTTCGCCCTGAACCGGCTCAATCACGATGGCGGCGATATCTTCCGGCGCCGCGTCATTTTTAAAAATTCGGTGAATACTTGCGATAGCGTCATCTTCACTGATCCCGTGGAGCGGGCAAGGATAAAGCGCGCGATAAACATGGCCCGGCATCAGGCCCATCCCAGCAGAGTACGGATTCACCTTGCCAGTCAGCGCCAGCGTATAGTGCGTGCGCCCGTGATACGCGCCGCTAAAGGCGATGGTGCCGCTACGTTTGGTGGCGGCGCGGGCGATTTTCACCGCGTTTTCCACCGCTTCGGAACCAGTCGTCACCAGCAGCGTTTTTTTGGCAAAATCGCCTGGCACCTTCTGATTCATAATCTCGCACAGCTCCAGATACGGCTCGTAGGCCAGCACCTGGAAGCAGGTGTGCGACAGTTTTTTCAACTGCGCTTCCACCGCCGCAACCACTTTCGGATGCAGGTGCCCGGTATTGAGCACCGCAATCCCGCCCGCGAAATCAAGATACTCACGGCCTTCAACGTCCCACACCCGGCAGTTTTCCGCGCGGTCAGCGAAAATCGGGTGAATTTGCCCAACGCCACGGGGAATCGCCTGACTGCGGCGTTGCATTAACTCTTTATTGCTGCTCATTCGCGTTCTCCAGTTAAAGACCGATGCACATGTATTTGATTTCTAAATAATCTTCGATGCCATACTTCGAACCTTCACGACCCAGCCCCGAGGCTTTTATGCCGCCGAACGGGGCCACTTCATTGGAAATAATGCCGGTATTGATACCGACGATGCCGTATTCCAGCGCCTCGCCCACGCGGAAGACGCGGCTTAAATCACGGGCGTAAAAATAGGCGGCAAGGCCAAACTCGGTGTCATTGGCCTGCGCAATCACATCGGTTTCATCTTTAAAGCGGAACAGCGGGGCGAGGGGGCCGAACGTCTCTTCTTTCGACACTTTGGCGTTGGCCGGAACATCCACCAGAATGGTCGGCTGGAAGAAGTTGCCGCCGCGTTCATGCGCTTTGCCTCCGCAAACCACGCGCGCGCCTTTCTCCAGCGCATCGGCGATATGCTCTTCCACTTTTGCTACCGCTTTTTCATCGATCAGTGGCCCAATGGTGACGCCTTTTTCCAGCCCATCACCGATGTGCAGTTTGCTCACCGCCTGCTGCAATTTTTCGGCAAAGCGGTCATACACGCCGTCCTGCACATACAGGCGGTTGGCGCAGACGCAGGTTTGCCCGGCGTTACGGAATTTCGAGGCCAGCGCGCCTTCCACGGCTTTATCGAGATCGGCATCGTCAAAGACAATAAACGGTGCGTTGCCGCCCAGCTCCAGCGACACTTTTTTGATGTCTTTCGCGCACTGTTCCATTAACTGACGGCCAATTTCGGTCGAGCCGGTAAACGACAGCTTGCGCACCAGCGGATTGCTGGTCAGTTCGTTACCGACCGCGCCCGCCGAACCGGTGACCACGTTAAATACGCCAGCCGGAATGCCCGCGCGAATCGCCAGCTCTGCCAGCGCCAGCGCAGAGAACGGCGTCTGACTGGCGGGCTTCAGCACCATCGTGCAGCCTGCCGCCAACGCCGGACCGGCTTTACGGGTAATCATCGCCGCCGGGAAGTTCCACGGCGTGATAGCGGCGGTAACGCCAATCGGCTGCTTGATAACAATCAGGCGTTTATCGGCCTGATGACCGGGAATGGTGTCGCCATAAATACGCTTGCCTTCTTCGGCAAACCACTCAATAAAGGAGGCGGCGTAGCTGATTTCGCCTTTCGCTTCCGCCAGCGGTTTGCCCTGTTCGAGGGTCATCAGGCGCGCTAAATCGTCCTGATGCTCCATCATCAAATTGAACCAGTTGCGCAGAATGTTGGCGCGTTCTTTGGCGGTAAGGGCACGCCAGGCGGGCAGGGCGCGGTTGGCGGCGTCGATAGCGGCGCGGGTTTCATCTGCGCCCATTTTGGGTACGCTACCCAGCTTGTCGCCGTTTGCCGGATTAGTGACCTCGATGACTTCGCCATTGTTGGCGTCCAGCCACTCCCCGTTAATTAACGCCTGCTGGCGGAATAAGTTACTGTCGTTCAGTTTCATCGCTACATCCTGTTTTCAAAGGTTATTGATTAAAGGCGGCGTGTAAGGCATCCACACTACGTGCCGCTCGCAGCGTGCGTCCGGGGTTACTCTGGCTTGCCAACAGCGTTTGTACCTTGCTGACAATATGCGCACCAATAGGAATTGCTGATGTCGCTGCTGGGGAGGGCGCATTGCAGGTGTGGATCGTGCGCGGGGTGGTGACAAACAGAAAATCGTCAATCAGCTTGCCGTCCGGCGATACTGCCTGCGCCCGCACACCGGCGGGCCAGGGCTGGAGATCGCTTAACGAAAGCCCGGGACAATACTTTTGCACCAGCCGCAGATAGCCGCTTTTGCACAGCGAGTTTTTCATCTCGCCCAGTCCTGAGCGTAGATGGTTTTGCAGCACCCGGCGAATCCCCGACGAGCCCAAAATCTCCAGCGTGTCGCTAAATGAGAAGTCGCGCTTGCGATAGCCTTCGCGTTTGAACGCCAGCACCGCGTTTGGCCCGACGGTCACGCTGCCGTCGATCATCCGGGTGAGATGAACGCCTAAAAATGGCATTGCCGGGTCGGGAATGGGGTAAATCAGGTGGTTAACAATCTGGTTATGCGCCGGGCCAAGGCGGAAATATTCGCCACGGAACGGGCAAATGATAAAGCCCGGCTCGAGGCCGAGCATTTTCACCAGCCGGTCAGCCATCAGCCCGGAACAGCTAATCAGCGTCGATGCTTCATATTCACCGCCCTGACGGGTCCGTATCACCACGCCGTTTTTATGCTCACTGAGGGCGCTGACTTCGGCGTTATAAATAATCTCACCGCCTCTGGCCTGGAAGATTTTTGCCATTGCCGCTGTCACTTCGCGGTAGCTGACAATACCGCTGGACGGCACAAAAATGCCGCCCAGTCCGGTGATATTCGGTTCGCGCTCGCGTAGCTCCTCGGCGTTTAACCACTCGCGCTCAATACCGTTCGCCGCTGTGCGTTCCCATAACGCCCGCATCCGCTCCATTTCGAGATCGGACGTGGCGACCAGCATCTTGCCGCAGTTGTCGTAGCGAATGCCGTTTTGATCGCAAAAGGCTTTGGTGGCGCGGTTTCCCGCCAGGCAAAACTGCGCCTTCAGGCTGCCGGGCGTGTAATAGACCCCGGCATGGATCACGCCGCTGTTGTGGCCCGTCTGGTGACAGGCCGGGCCGGACTCTTTTTCCAGCAACGCAATGCGTGCATCCGGATAGACATCAATCAGTTGCATGGCGGTCGACATGCCAATGATGCCGCCGCCAATAATCACAAAATCATACATCCGCTCGATTCCTTTGCGCTTACTGATGCGTCTGGTAGTGGTGAGTGGCGTAAGCGAAATAGCCGCTCTGGCGCATCAGTTCGCGACGCAGATCCGGATGCGGAGTAAAGCGGTCGCGTCCATGTAGCCAGAACAGATTGTTTATCAACAGGAATTTGCCAACGGGAACGGGTACAGACAAAATGCCTTTGCTGGTTTCAATGGCGTCTGAAAGCTCGCTCAACCACACGCCTTCCTCGAAATCCTTCGGCTGGACGAACTGGTCGATATAGCGCATCACCGGGCGGCCCTGCTGATCGACGTCGAACACCGGATGGAAAACATCTTTGCTGACGTTTTTGCTCGGCGGCGCGGCGAAACGCATTGGGCGACGCGCCAGCGGGTGGCGGAAATAGTGCTCCAGATGTTCCCAGTCATCGAGATGCAGCAGCAGCGAATTTCCGCCCTGCATGTTTTGCTCGTCGATTTTCATCATCAGCACGTAATCAGTGATTTCTTCGACGTAGGTGCCGTCGTTGTGCAGCTCCATCACACGATGCGGCTGACGCAGATAGCTGTCTGAGTTATCGACATTTTTCACTACAAAACGCGCGTAATACTGACCGCTCATGGCGTCGAAATTTGAGCGACCAATCAGATGCGCCACCGCCGTTGCGAGCTTCACCATCTCATCTGCCTGCGCGACATCATCGACACCTAGCGCATTAATTAACAGCGCACCTTCAGCACGGTTTAGCAGCGTCTTCAACAGCAACGGTTGCAGCTGATTCGCACACAAATCATCAAGAATTTTGCCTACCCGAAAGCGCAGAAACGATTTGTACTCCAGCGCCTGCACGGGCCATTCGGCAACCTGCTCGAGAAACTGTTTGGTCGTCTGTTCGGTGAAGGTGAGTTCCAGCAGACGCGGGGATTGCGCCGACGGGATGAGAGTGAATCCGCTATAGTCCTTGCCTGAATCGACAGCGTTATTTTGTACGGCGGTCAGTGCATTCATCAGAAGCGATCCTCTTATGAGATGTAGGGTGACATGGCGATGCTCATTTCGTAGCCATAATCTAAAAATATCTACATTTCTGAAAAATGCGCACAAAAGCGACATATTGTTTTCTTATTGTGATCAAAAGCAACAAATTAGTAACATTTAATGTAGGGTATTAAGGCAAAGGAGACAGGAAATGAATAACTAAAGCAACAGGTTAGGGAGAGCTACCATCAGAGAACAGATTATCTGGTCGATAAAAAACAGTAAATGGCTTCACTGCAAAATGACCGTTAGTAAACTAAACATATCATCTGCCCCGTTTTAGCGGGGCAGATATAACATTAAATTACAAATAGAAATAGTTCGGCGGTTCTCCTGTTTTCCCTAAAAGAAGAGCGCTGCGCCCAGGAATATTGATATTTAGAGCTCCGCCTCTAAGCGTAAATACTTTACCAGGGGGAATACTTTTGCGTGTATTATTATTATTAATGGTAATGCTATTACTCCCCATGTTTTTATATATTCCTGGTTGCAATTTGTTAGGCCAGGTACCTTCAACTTCTTCGTTTCCTTTATTTATTATAACTAGTCCATCATGAGGAGAGTGATTAATGTTCACAGAATCCCCACGACTAAAGGCCAGAACATTTTTAGTTGCAAATACACCCTCAAATGCGCTCCATATTCCTTCTTTATCTATATATAATGCGTGGAATTCATTGTAGAGCTGCTGATAGGTAGAGCAACCTTTATTAAGCCACGCCTCACCGCCGACACGAGTGGACCCATCATCATTTTTAATCTCAGTCGTTGATTTTAATACCTGACCATCCCAGTAAACTAAAGGCCTGCTGAACGGGAGAGCGGCCATATATGCCATTGCTAATTGTTCATCTTGCTGATGGTTAAATAAAAAGTCATTGAAAAGATTACCATTGTTAGGGAAATCGTGGTTGATGTTAATCAATATCCGTCTTTCTGATGGGATGCTTGAGATTGCGGAACCCGGTTTTGATGCAAGGGTTTGGAGATCTCCACCGAATGAAAAGGCTTGTATCGTCTTCATGAGCAATGAAAAATCAATGGCGCTTAAATCATCTCTTTCATAAAGCAGCGATGACATTTGTTGTTCATCTAACGGACAAGTTACCAGGTATTCCATGTAATTCATAACAGCTTTTTTTTGATATTTTGGATTAAATAAATTTGTATTGTGCAACCGCTCATTATAATTTTTAAGCGGTGGGGTTATCGACCTCTCTATTTGTTCATGTTTTGAGTGTTTTGCTGCATCATAACGTAAACCTCGTACGCCATATTTTCGCATTTCACGAACGTATTGATTTTGCAACATAATAACCTGGTCACTTTTGGGTGTTGTTTTAGGCATTCCATTTAAACGCTTTTCTTTTAATGCATGGAGGTTTTCCCATTCATCCTTAGAAATATTATCTTTACTTGCTTCGAAGTCTTTTGCAGTGAGATGTATATCTTCTGGATGGATTTGGTCACGTTCTTTTGTTACTGGATCTATAATAAAGGGAATCAAGACCTGACCTTGCCAATAGCCAGGGATACCACTTTCTATATCTTTACTAATCTTCGCTCGTATATCGGCAGAGGGATAATCCAGATCATTTTTACCACTACCCCCGATTCCCATAAAGTTAAATGTATAATCAGGAATGATATCGATGCCAAATTTTTTGGCATCTTTAACCAATGCGATAAAATCCTGCAAATCTCCCATTGGATTATGGATGGTACAAAGATCTTCGGGTTGATAAGCGTGATACCAGTAACCTTTTTCTTCTTCAGGTGTTTCTGGTCCGTCGGCGCGGAAAGTTGTTACGGGAGGGATTTGTATATAACCATAATGGCAACGTGCAAACTCGGCCATATTTTTCCTGATTTGCTGGTAGGTGGCATTAAAAGCATGAAGAATCGCCTCGCCAGGTTTTTTGGGTGTGATGATTTCACATTGTGATTTCTGATCAGCAGTAAGAGATTTACGCTCAAGTGTTTGCCGTAGATGTTCTGGATTGATTAATATTTTAAATGTTTCTTGCTGGCCGGAAGGTGACGTTACGTTAATATTATATACATCAGCTGCCAGTTCATAGTCAGGAATGTTAATAGCATATGCAACATACTTATCTTTTGGAGACGGTTTGTCAGATATAATGTGAGTGAAATGTTCAGCTGGACCATACTGATGAACACCGCTGTTATCACCTCTTTCAATCATTGTATCTCGTTGATAAACCCATGTTTTTCCTTCTCCTATCCTGTCTGGCGCTGTAATGCTACGCTGTGCTGCTTTATTCAACTCTCGGTAAGTTGTATCTGGAAAAAGGGAAATTTTATAATCGTTTTTTAACAGATCATTAATGATTTTTTCTGCGTGAAAAGTTGATATAATTTCTCTGTCTTTTAAATCCTGAGGATAAACTCCACAAGAATTAATAATATTTGTTATACAGTTTAGATATTCTAATGTATTTAATTTGGAATTTAGATCCCCGTCAGTAATGTTCCATGATAACAATGTGGGGTTGTCGATAGGTAAATTTCTTGGTCCTGGTTTTATAGAAAACATAATAAAGTTCCTCTAATGGTAGAGTAATATGGTGTATACGGAAACATAAAAATGTTTAATTGTTGTGAAAGTAATTGCAAACAGATGTCCTACTTTTATCCAATATTTATATGGAAAAGGATAATGCTTAAATCTGTTTTTTTAATTATCGATGTGGTCTGGAGAGGCAACTGTCAAAAATCGCTCATACGAAACTAATGATTAGCAGAATAAGATCTATGAAAGAATATATTGCTATATGAAGTTTATTTTTATGGGGTGAAAAGTAACAGATATCATAATGATGCGAAAACTCTTCAGCTAATGTAATAAAGTTATATTATTAGATACAAAATCATTACAAACTATCATTGAATCGATGGTAACTATAAATAGTGCTAAGTATTAGCATCTGCTTGTTGACTGAGAGTATCGACTTTGTGAATGGAAGCGGTGTCGGGTTTTATGTCGCAGGTAATGACGACCCAGGATGAATGAGAACGCATAAAAATCTGTTATTTACATCATAAGATCATCATGTTTATTGCGTGGTTTATAAGTATTGTTATTGCATACTCAAGGCCCTTTAGCTCAGTGGTTAGAGCAGGCGACTCATAATCGCTTGGTCGCTGGTTCAAGTCCAGCAAGGGCCACCATATCAGCATTCACGTATCAGGAAGAGTTAAGGGTACAAGGGGTACTCGATGGCGGTCTATATTTCACGACTAACGCCATTTCAAGGAAGAAGTGTGGTGGGTGGTTTCGAATGAGGGCTGGTGTTTTGGTACGTGGCACGCCACTGCAATGTATTTATCCATCAGTACTCATTCAAAAGTACCTGGAAAAAATGCCCGCTATGCCAAGCGGGCAAATTGCTTACATGTGGAATTAAGTAATTAACGATAAAGCCAGAGTATTATCATTTATTATACCCATTCATTTAATCAGGTTAATTACTCAAATCACTGAACTATTCTCTGTTCGCTCACTTATGCTGAGTGAGTACCACGACCAATGTATGTAGAACAATGCCGTAGAGTAAGGATGAAATGTCTCTGCCACGCCTTAAACATCTACTACTGACTAGAACCGCCGTCGCATGCAGAAGGGTCTTGTGAGCGTTACAGGAGTCTTGCTTTGCTCATTAATCAACGCTATTTAGATATAAATTTCTAATACTCGAAAAACGATTTTCACAAATAAATTATAACGGGTGGTTTTCATCATACAGCGAAATAACCTTTTGTTTATTAAATTTAACATTCCTGTGCTAAATTAATTAAAAGTACCATGTATAGCATATGAAGCTGTTAATGCCAGCAATTGTCTCAAATGAGCGATTTTTTATAGTGACAAACAATAATAACATTAAAAATAGTCATGTAGACATTAACTGAGGAAAAGACAATGTTAGTTAGTAAAAGCAACGAAATTAACACTAGCACATTTATAAATAGTGGAAATTGTAATGAAAGAAAATCTTCTAAATCCATGGAGTTACTAGCTTATAGTATTATAAAATTAATTTGTAAAGAAGCTGCCTCAGGGACGTATAACGGTGCTCTTGAAATTTTACAAAAAATGATGTCTGAATGTAAATATCATGAAGGCAATGCTTTTGTCATTATGGGATCCGGAGAACAATTAAAACGTATTAAATATGATGCTAATGAAAATAAATTAAAAGTATACAACGTACACTTTGATAATAATCAAGAGTTAGTTGCTGATGGTGAGCCTGACGTAGTATTTTTAAAAAAAACGGTGTGGGAAGACTTTCTCGTTAAACTAAAGCTGGAGAACAAAGAAAATGCGGTTTCTGAAATTAACCTGTCATCTAATAAAAATAATGTTGATCAGTTTATTGAATGCGCTAAGAGAAATGAACAGACCCTATTCGACAATATAAGAAAAAGTGATTTTCATGTTGCTTCACTTCAGCCAGGTAGAACGCGTAGTGTTATTTCAGAAACGCCGCCAAATGACTGTATGGAATCACCTAATTTATATGAAAACCACACAGATAAGGTTTCAACTGTAACTAAAAATTCTCAGCAAGTTAAAGGTCACTATGGAGATAAGTTGAAAGAAATGCAGTTGTTCCTCAACCAGATGAGCAATGCACTTCAACAGGATTCATCTTTGTTAGAGTCAAAGGAACACACCATAGATATTCAAGAAAAAACGAATAAGTTTGTGCAGCATTTTCAGCGGGTATTATTTGATAAAAATGGAAGGTCATCAGAGTTTCTACTTAATTTTTATGAGTGTTGCTATAAGTTTTTACCAAGAGCGCAGCCTCAAGATAAAATCGATAGCTATAATTCAGCACTGCAAGCTTTTTCCATCTTTTGTTCATCTACGTTCACACATAATAATGTAGGGTTTAATTTCAAATTATTTCCAGAAGTCAAGCTGTCTGGAGGAGATCTTGAAACGGTATTCAAATACAAAAATGGCAATTTTGTCTGGGAGATAGCCAGAATTAAAATTACTCTCCCAAAAGAAGAGGGGGGTTTATATAATTTAGGTGGATTGGACTTTAAGGGGTGCTTCTTTTCTGGACAGAACTTCAGTAACTATGATATTAAATATGTGAACTGGGGGACGTCATTGTTTGATGTTGATACTCCGTGTATTTTTAATACGCCTGCTAACAATGAGAGTTATGAAAAATCATTAAAGCCTGTGAGCGAAAACGGTTTAAATGGAGTCTTATCTGATCGTAATAAAAAAATAAAAATGATCACGGGCGTGGCACCATTCGATGGTATTTCATCTATGGATGATGACTTTGATGATAGTTCCTCTGAGGATGAGCCCGTTGAGAATAGCCCTGTTGTGACTAGGCCCCTTGTATAAAGTTCTAAAAGCAGTTTTCAATGATAAATAAATGGCGATTTTTACAAAGAGATAATAACGTAGATTGAAATAATATGTATTATTGATTGAGTAAACGGGATTATTCTTCACACTGCATCCATTTTGCTGTCACTACCAAAGTAAAAGGGGCTACACTTTCACGTAACCCCTTGATTTATTTGATGAGTTGGCGGTGTCTGAACTGGTGCTGTAATTGGTTGAAATATTTCATCTAATGTCTGGTTCAACTTTCCTTAGCCGCTTGAAAGTTTTTTGATCTTACCCAGCAATAATAGGGTGACGGTGCACCACGCCTGACTGATGAACTGCGTGCTCAGAGTTACCACTTCAGCGCATAACCGTGGCAGCAGGCCCGGACAGAACAAACGGCTCAGGACATTATCGGTAGGGGACGTACTGGTAGTCTGTAAACTAAACCGACTGGGGCACAGTATGCGGCATCTTGCCGTGCTGTTGGAGGAGCTGTGAGAACGTGGTATTAACTTTCGTGCTCTGACTCTACCAATATTTGCCCAACAATGGGTGGACGAAAGCTGTAAAAGTAAAACAATCTGCAATCTCAATATTATTGCGTGATTTTTATGTGAGCAGAAGATATTCATCAGAAACGATTATGTAAATCATTTTATTTTTCCGACGGCTTCAATGTCGAAAGAAAAGAATACGCCCGTATTTCCTGAATAGATTGACTTTTTTATCCAACCACACTTCAGCGCACTGCGTTTAAAAAATGCCTCTTTCTTATGCGGAATATCATCATTTCATCATGATGTCTTTGATGAGCGGTGAACACAATACACTTGCGCTGTCTCTTCAGGATTAATCCCCTGGTCTGGTGCCTATGGGCTGATGTTGCAGCAGAGCTAAGGTTGCTTAAACGCTACTCAGTATTCACTTTTCAGAGGATGAAATTTATGAACAGGACCAGTCCCTATTATTTTCGCCGCTCAGTACTTTCCTTATTGATATCTGCTTTGATATATGCCCCACCAGGGATGGCAGCTTTTACTTCAACCGTTATTGGCGTGGTAAACGATGAGACTGTAGATGGCGTCCAAAGAGTGGATGAACGAGGTACAACAAATAACACTCATATTATCAACCACGGTTATCAGGATGTTTATGGCGGGGTATCTAATGGAAGTATTATTGAATCTGGTGGCCGTCAATATGTATCAGCCAATGGTACTCATCAGGGGCAGGCCAATAATACAGTCATTAACGGTGGCAGCCAGACAATTCTGGACGGGGGAATTTCCACAGGGACGATAATCCAGAGTGGCAGTCAGTATGTTTATGTAGGTGGTACCAGTAATGCAACAACGATAATAAGCGGTCGTTCAACAGTAATGGGGGGAACTGCGAATGGAACAATAATTAATGGTGGGAGCCAGTCAGTATCGAGTCAGGGGCGTGTTGACGGTACGACGATAAATATGTCCGGGTATCAGGAGATTACGCAAGGAAGTCTGGCAACGAACACAACAATAGATGGGGGGTGGCAGTATGTGGACTCAAGCAGTGTAGAAAATACTACCATTAAGAATGGAGGCGAGCAAAGAACAGTTAAGAGCCATGCGCTGAACACCACAATAGATGGTGGTCTACAGGTTGTCGATTCAAGTACCGCAGAAATAACCACCATTAAGAGTGGAGGAACGCAACAATTAAATAACAGCCAGGCTATGTTCACCACGATTGAAGGCGGAACTCAGTCTCTGAATAGTAAGTCAACGGCAAAAAATACTCAGATCTATTCTGGTGGTACGCAAATTGTTGATAACACCAGCACCTCGGATGTTATTGAAATTTATTCCGGTGGCGTGCTTGATGTTAGAGGTGGTATGGCAACAAATGTTACTCAGCACGATGGCGCGGCTTTAAAAGCAATGACTGACTGGTCGACGGTGAGCGGTACGAATAGTGAAGGTGCATTCTCTATTCACAATAACGTGGCAGACAATGTGTTGCTGGAAAACGGTGGTCATTTAGACGTATATGGTTCGGC
>NZ_PTRU01000033.1:0-39850 GCF_002965245.1 Escherichia sp. MOD1-EC6021
CCACGGGAATATCTACGGCAGCAAGCCAGTAATGGGTTAAGTGATAACAGGTGTCTGGAAATATAGGGGCAAATCCATGTATGCACTACAGTCACGCCTCTTATAGAAAGTGCGTATAACTGGATTGTAGTAAGCGATACCGCTCCGGGATAACTGCAACAGAACCGACTGATGAAAATGCGGAAAACACTGAAGCAGGTAAAACTGTTTCTGTCCTTTCATACTCAATCCCCGATATACAGATGTGACAAAACACAAGCCAACCGTGGTTGCTTGTGAGAAATCACGCCCCTATGAAGAGAGACTTTTTACTATTGCGCGAAGTTTATACTACAAGTGGCTTATGCTAAGTTCAACACATAAAACAGATCTTTCGATCTTGATAAATCGATTTTACTTTCATTTATTCCACATATTCAATGGAACGCAGAATATTCATCTTTTGCAGATCTGTTTTTTAGATCGATAGATCGAATGATAGCTAAAACGCAGAATTTCGATCTGTTTTTAAGGCGAAAAGATGCGCAAGCGAACTAAAATAAATATTTTTCTTGCATAATCAATATATTAAATATTATAAGCCCAAAAACTTAATCCCTGTTTTCAGCTTCTGTTCTGACTGTAACGTGGATGCTTTCTGCTGCGTAAACTGCGCCATTCGCTGTTGTTGCTTCAGCAGCATATCAGGGCTGTTCAGTACCAGCTCTTTGCTGGCTGAAGGTGTTCTGTCTACGCCCTTAACCCCCAGATTTTCTAACTGCCACTCATTTCTGTGAACCGTTTTCCAGCCATGCTGAACACCGTTTTTATCGAGCGCCGGGATTTTTACTTCTTTCTGACCAAGTTTCTTCAGTCTGACAAGATCACCTGCTTTAACGCTTTCCCGCGAACATAAGTCCCCAAAATCAGCCCCCCAGTATGTTTTCTCAACCCCCTTGTTAAGAGTCTTTAGCTTTATAAAATGTTGCTTAGACTTTGTTTTATCGTTCTGATAATGGTCATAGCCAATATCAACAACCTCATAAACACCTTTCTGTCTTTTTGGTGCTGTATTATGTGCATCTTTAACAGACTGATTAAGTCCATGCTGTTGCTTATGGGTCGCTTTAACGTCATAACCTTTTAACTTCAACTCTTCACAAAAACCTGTACGAATTTCCCGTAAATCTTTTTTCCTGATGTCAGCGCGTTTACCGTCATTATCTCTGATACGAAAAACAACATGAACGTGAGGATGTTCTTTCTTGTCACAGTGGTATCCAAGAACAAAACGGTGATTAGGATATTTTTTCTGCATCGTTTTCCTGACAGACTCCAGCAAATCTTCAGGCTTTACTTTCGCTGAAACTGGAGGCGAGAAGACAATATTCTGTGTGATTTTTTTATTTTCTTTACCTTTATCATTCATCACATGCTGAGGATCATTAGCACGATCTATCATGTGCTCTTTAGCTTCCAGAATTTCGTCACCCGTCCATACCCGACCGCTTTCACTCATCACTGGTAGCTCTGACTCACGGCTCATATAATCAATACTGTTCCGAATCCCCTGACGAGTAACAGCACCTCCAGATATTTTGACAACAACCTCCTTACTGGCACCCTTGCGGTTGATACGTTCCTGAACATTGCGGCTATAGTTCTTTCCACCATTTTTGACCTTGTGAGCGAAAGCTGACTTACGACCATTTTCTGATGACTTTCGTTTAACACGATATTCTTTATCAACGTAAACGCCCATAATTACATCTCCACTTTATTTGAAACAGTTCTCCCTTTACATAACATAATGTAATTCTCAAACTGATTCTTAAGATTAAAAATTTCTGTTGTAAGACGCTCCGCATCCTGATAGAAACCATCTTTATCAAGAACCCTGGTCTGATCATTAACAATGATATAATGGAAATTACGACCGATCTTATCAATTGAATTACGGCAACGATTCATCATCAGCAGTTCCTGGTCAAAGAAATCCAGTTCATTTTCAAGTGTCGTCTGTATGCGGTAACGACATTCTCGTGATAACGTCCATCCGTGACGATTAGCAGCTCTTTCAATATCAGCCCTTTGTTTACCTGTTAAGTACATCGTTGTTTTGATAAAATCATTATTATCAAAAAACGTATTTATGTCCTTACTGCCAGCTTTACTTTTTAATAAAGCATTTGCTAAAAGTTTCATGCCTTTAGCTACTGTTAAAGCTGGTTCATCTGGATAAAGAGTTTTAAGACAATCCAGCAAATCATTATGCTGATTTTCATCAATTCTGAATTGAACTTTTTTCATAAAATTCTCCGACAAGAACCGACTGTAGGTCACCGGGCAAACGTTGCGGAATGGCGTCAGAGACGTCATTTTGCGGCGTTTGCCCTATCCTGCATCACAGTAAATCTGGCACCGCTCATAAATTGTGCTTGAGCATCAACAAAAATGCAAAAAGGCTGATGTTGTCATGGCTGAACATACGTACGTCTGCGACCGGAACCCCGATCAATGCGGTAAGGACAGTGCCGTCAGGTTCGCTCCGCGAACGGTCTGGCAGGAAGCGCAAGCGCAGTCCCGCGCAATATATCAGAAAGCACCTCCCGAAATACGGGAGGGCTTCGGCTATTCAGCTAAGGTTGCTCTGTTCAGGTTGCTGAGTGTAGCCTTCCATGCCCTGACGGGCATCAAAAAGCCAGCGCCGGAAGTTACTCATTCTTTCAAGGTTAGCTTTGCTTGGTTTTTTGCCACGATTACCACTTAATATCCGCCATACTCGTATTCCTGCTTTATTAGTCCAGTGCAGAACAATTTCTCCTTTGCTGTTAAAAGCAAGAGAAAAGCGTACAGCGCCTTGCCGCAATTCTCCACTGACAAAGGACACAAAATCATGTTTTGTCATAAAGCCTCCGGTTTATTTATCTGTTCTCTTTTGTGCCTTTTTTTCCAGTGCTTTTCTGAGTAATGCCATATACTCAGGAAAGACATGGAATGGCATCAAAGGGAAAACCGGACGCCCACCCTTTTCAACGTCATTTATTGCTGATAATATGCGTTCCGACATTTTATTCCTCGCAATAGAATCAGGTGTCACGGTATCAGGTTGCCCCACAACCTGATACCATCTTTATCTTTACTTTATTAACTTCTCAATTGCTTCTTTTTTTTGCTTTCTCCTGTTCTGATGGTGGGTATGCAAGGTCATACCAGTTATCAATACAACGAATAACTCTTTCTTTAGATAACCCACATTGCTCAAACCAAAATTTTATATTTCGGTTTAATGATGCTTTTGCGCTAAACTCTCTTTCCATTTTCAGACCTTTACTAAAAGGGGGAATATCCCCCCTGATTAATCAGTAGTAAGAAGAAAATCGATGTTTTTCTTCCGGTAGAGTTTTATACGCAGTTTCAAAATCTTCGATTTTGATTGCCAGCTCATCACCAAAATCTTTTATCTGGCGCTTAAGACATTCACCAGTAAAATCATTTAAAACGGGAGTTTTAAAGCCGACCATTGAATCGGTATATTCTGAATTGGCGCGAATCTCGCGAACGGTGACGGTTTTTTTACCGTGAACAGAAAGAACCTGGTAGAAGGTTACATTGGTTTGCTCATAGCCCCAGGATGATACAAAGATATCACCAACAGAGACAGTATCATTTTTAAAAGTTAATACTTTCATTTTTAGCTCCCGCCCAGCTTGGGCTCTGGATGAAAGAGAAACTGTTTCCCTTTCTTGTGTCTCATTATACCTGCATATGCAGGTATGACAAGTTATTTTCTTACCAGTTTATAAACCGGATGCATATTTGCAAGTAGTAATAAATACTGATATTCACCAACAGATAAAGAACGACTGGCCTTACCTGCACTTTCTTTCATCTGCCAGGAATTCAGTTGATAACCAAAAATATCAGCAGCTTCTTTAAGAGTAAGACCTGCCGCAACCCGTGCATTCTTTACTTCTTCAGGTGTAGGTTTATTCTGCATTTTCATCCCCTTTTGTCAGACAATCACACAAAATCCCATTATCCAGAAGTATCAATGATGCCATGTTGAGTTTTTCGTCCATTATCAATTTTCTTACTGTTTTCCTGCTTTTAGTTTTATCAATTGTCTTAACATATTTTAAGACGTGAAAAACCGCATCCCCATCTTCATCCATCGTTCTGATTACATAGGAGTAATTACCTCTGTTTTTCTTAATTATCTTATCTTTATCCATATTATTCCTCATAATAACTAAAAAAGGGGCTTAATGCCCCTTTTTATCTATAACACGGTATGTAACCCTGTTTCCTGTGTAAATAAACACGCTAACTGATCACAATAGATATTATCGAATCTTGAAATATCTTTAACTTCAGCACCACGTACACGAGAAAATTTCACCTGGTACGTATCAGTAAAATCCAGTTTAATTTTTACTAAGTTGATGCCTTTCATTGCAAAATTGGACGGCAAACGGAAAGTTAACCCGCACTCACCGTTTTCATCAAAGTAAGAAAAACTTTTAGCACCAGTCATAACAATAAAACGATTACCACCAAGTTGACGTAAAATCTCTGTGGCTACAGACTTAGCGTAGTTTTGCATTTTTAACCTCCCGCCCACTTTGGGCTCTGGATGAAAGAGAACCTGTTTCCCTTTCTTGTGTTTTATTATACCTGCATTTGCAGGTATGGCAAATTTTTAATGCTCTCGTTCTGACAGTAAACAGTTAATCATTTGATGATTAATCTTAGCGCAAATCTGCGATCTGGTAGACTTCGCTGCTTTCCCTTCTTCCAACAGCAATAACGAGTAAAACGACTTTCTCATCAATAACTTGATATACAAGTCTGTAGCCAGATGCGCGAAGTTTGATTTTATAGCGATCAGCATGACCATGTAACCGGGCTGCGGGTACGCGTGGATTTTCCAGCCGTTCTGCCAGTTTCTTTTTGAATTGTTCACGGATGGTGTGGCCGAGTTTCTGCCATTCCTTCAGTGCTCTGCGGTCAAAAGCCAGTTCATAGGTCATCCAGGTTAACCTTCACAATTTCCGGGTTTTTCATGCGCTCATCAGCAACAGCGTTTAACTCAGCATCTTCAGCGAGTTCCCGATAGTAGGCGTAAAGTTTTGGTGGAACGCAATAGAACGCGGGTTCGTTTCGGTTCAGGATCGCAACAGCGTCCCCTTCACCTTCAGCTACGGTTCCCATAGGATTTTTTTTCAGGTCAGTAATACTGGCCGCTGTGGTTGTCAGAATTTGATAGCTCATAAGCCCTCCGCTTGTCTCATTGGCATAATAGCATCTTTAAAAGCACTCTTAAAAGTGCTTGTGTTGAAAAAAACATCAGAACAGGTGAGATATGGCTCTTTCCGACATCGCCTTAAAACGCTCTGTAACAGGTTCTGAGCGTTTTTTTCCGTTTCGTTGTAGTCAGCCACGGTTTAACGGCGTTTTAACGCCGCTCAACGCTTTTTAGCGGCCTTGTTGCTGTGATCTGTTGCCATGATCCGGATAGGAGTTCAATCTTGATCAAAATTTCCTCAAGGCAACGACTGTTTTGTAAATACCCTCTAAAACGCGCTGTATCGCATTCTGAGCGATTTTTTCGATTTCGCATGGTTTTCATCATGGTTGTATCGAACGAAGCGGCAGAAAGCGATTCAGGGCTTCTCAGTGAAAGATCCAAAAAGGATCAATCAACGGATCGTATGATCTGAACTCTTCTGGTTTTGAGAAAGGAGACACCGCTCGCCGCAGTCGAACGACCGAGCGTAGCGAGTTAGTGAGCGAGGAAGCGGAATAGCACAGGGATTAGATTAGGCACTTACGCACAGTGGTTAAAAAATGAGCATATTGTTTTTATGTGTGGTTGTCTTGGTTCAGAGTGATCTGTCCTCCGGGTTTACGCAAAGTTATCCACAGGCACTGTGAATTTTTTGTTTTGAGCAGAGTTATCCACAGATTTTTTGTGTTTTTTTGCTTATTAAACTTCTTGTTTTTAAGATCTTAAATGTAGATCGGTAGATCTACTTTAAGATCTTTAACTTACTTTAACTTATTCTGCAAACATTGTGCCATCTTTTTTATCAATAATTTCATTAAGATAGGTGTTGTTTTTTGTCGCCTCAAAATGAAAGGTGGATGGGTACGCACTGAAAGGTGGATGGGTACGCACTGTAATTTTCATGAAAGGTGGATGGCTGCGCACTGAAAGGTGGATGGGTACGCACTGAAAGGTGGATGGGTACGCATTTTTCTGTTTTTATTCAGATATTCGTATCTTTGTATCTTCATTTCTTTAGTTCTTTATAGTGCTCTAATTTAACGTATGACGTTAAAAGGTGGATACCTGCGCATTTCTATCATATTGAATATAAATGATAAAAATTCTTTCATGTGATCCGTGTTTTGGTGGAAATACATAAGGTGGATAAACCACTTTACATATTTCCGCCTTTGTGGTTATGATTTCACCATCAGAACTTAAAAACCACAGGTAATGTATGAACTTACTGAGCGTTACAAAGAAAACAAAAATTCGCCACAGAAATGAAATTAACAGCACATTCTCATCGTTGCCTTTGTCTGCCAGAAGAATTTTGTTTATGGCTATGGCGCAGATTGATTCACGTGAAGAGTTATCTGAGGGGGCAACCTTTCGTATTACGGCTCGGGAATATGCATTTATCGCTGATATTGATGTAACAGGTGCTTACCGGCAGTTGAAAGAGGGGGCAGAAGAACTTCAGGCCAGTGTTATTCGCATTCCTCGAAATCAACTTCTCACAGCTCAGGGCAATCAAAGCTCTGGACATACGAAGAAGAGAGGTAAATTACCTTCTGATGCAGTCAGGCTTATGAACCTGACTGCGTTTTGTGATTATGTTGAAAGTGAAGGATATATTGATATTGCTTTTTCACATGTCATTGAGCCATATATCACGATGTTAAAGGATTCTTACACTACTCAGGTTTTGATATCGTCTGTAAGACTCGCTGATCAAAATTCAAACATGCTTTATCAGTTTATCAGGAAACAATACAGCAGTGGTAAAAAGACATTTTTCGACATTGAAGTAGATGTATTAAAGGATGAACTTGAATTATTTAGAATAGATAATGGCGAAAAAGTTTACCTTTATCAGAACTTTAAGGATTTTAATAAGGTTTTTCTGCAAAAAAACATTGAAAAAATAAATCAATATACAGAGATTAATCATCTCGAAGTTAAAATTGTTGAGAGAGTCGCAAGAAGAGCATCAAAGCTAAGATTTTCGTATAAAATAGACAAAGAAAGCGAAGGACTTGATACTAGAATACCGTATGGTTTCAGAGGTGCTTAATATATAAAGGTAAATACACTATGGAGCAAATAAAATTACATAAACAAGGTGGTGCGGCAGTAATTATCATTCCTGCCAGTATGATAGAAAATACAGGATGGGAAGATGGAACCTTATTGGATGTACTAGAAATAAATGAGGCTCTTCATATAAGAAGAAATACAGAATCAGGAGCTTTAGCTACTAAATCTTGTCCTTCTCTTTTTTCATCTACTATGAGGCATGTTAACTACGATAAAATCATTAGATATAATAGCGGATTAAATCTGTTAGTTAATGAGCTGTCATTTTCGGCAAGAATGGTCTTTTTTATTTGTTTATATTATTACTTTGAAAATAAACTTGAATCGGATAAGTCGCTATTGATCCGGGCTGATAAGTATGCAGAATTTGTTGGTGTTGATCGTTCTGTCGCATATAAGCAAATGAAGGATGCAGCAGATTTCTTTTCAAGAAATAAAAATTTAATTACACATTGTGACTATATTTCGAATGAGGGATTGCTTCGTATTATGTTTTCGTCTAAGACGATAGATTATATTACAGAGATAGACTCCCGTAAATATCAGGTTACCGAGCTTCCTCTAAAATCTGCTTTGTCTCTTCAAGGAAGATACTCATGGCCTTTATATCAACTGATAAAATTTAGCCATCTTAAATCTTTCACTATAGGTGTACATGAACTTAAGAAAGAAATAGGTTATATTCAAAATCAAAAGTTTTCTTTCTTTAAAAGAGATGGAATCAATATAGCTATTGATGAAATAACAGAAAGGACAGATGTTAAAAACATTAAATGTGTTAATGCTGAAAGGCAGGGTAGAAGAGTCAGCAAAGTCCGTTTTGAGATCGAAATGAGGTAACTCATGGCTAAAATCTATCAATTCCCCCAGGGGGACGAACGCGGTAAATTCAGGGAAGAAATCGCCAGAGAACGTAAGAAACGTTTTGCGGTGAAAACAGGGAGCACTTTTGTTAAGTGGCTTGGATGGACCTGGTTTTATCTTCGTCTTCTGGTCGCCAGTGTTTTACATTTTATCTCTGTTTTTGTGTTAGCCATTCTTGGCGCGTTTAAATGGGCTGTGTTCTGGCTGGGTGGCATTCTGTGTGTCATAACCTGGTATCATCTCGATCACCAGTTATGGACGCCACAAAATCTGACTATACCGGTGATTACGGCAACCTGGATTTTTGGTCTGTTGGCTGAACCGCTGATGGAGCTGCTCAACAAAACCATGCCCTGGCACAAGTTACTGGTTCCCGAACCTGCGGGCGAAAGCACAGAGAACAGCAGCGAGACGAGCCAGTAATGACGCTACTTAGTCGTTATGCCAGCCCCTGCCTTTTCACTGCGATGCAGGATAGGGCAAACGCCGCAAAATGACGTCTCTGACGCCATTCCGCAACGTTTGCCCGGTGACCTACAGTCGGTTCTTGTCGGAGAATTTTATGAAATATCAGGTGAGAGAATTTATTACTGATAAATATGCGAAGGCTGTTAATATTTTAAAGGATAACCTTAAAGAAAACTACCATGTTTTTTATGGTGTGAGATTAAGTGAGATTCTTTTTCCAGCCAGTGAGTATGGCACTGATGCTTTCTTTAAAGAGTTTGAATTAATTAACAGTGTAATACTTCCATTAGTAATCTTTGATTTAACACAACGCAAGCCAATGATGATTATCAGCTTCGATATGATACCTGATGCCAGTTTGTTGGAAGGAACAAATATTGTGGTTCTTGAATGTACTACCCTCGCCGATCTTCTGACAAATGACAACATTGGTTTTTTATATAAAAGCTAAGAATCTCCTCTCAGTTTATATTTTCTGCTTGGGTTGCCAAGTGTTATCGAGTCTAGTTCATGTGAGTAATGATATGTATGATAATGTGCTGGATTTTTCAGATAATCAGGGAGTGATATTATTTTCCCGTAGCTAATTGCAGAATAAAACCAGTTGCGGAATGTCTCGCTGTTTGTTTTTAAAGCATCTTTGGGAATAAATGCTAATTTTATGTTAGAAACGTAATTAACAGGTTTAAGTGTGGTATGCCTATTTTGTCCAAAGTCTTTTAAAGCATCTGTAAATTCATATTCTGATGTATAATTTTCTGTCTTATTACTAGGGTGTTTTATCTGGAATATGAATGAATAGTAGTTCTGGCCAAGTATTTCAACGGTGTTTGAATTTATGCTCAGTTGTTCAATAACCGCTTCTCTTTTATACTCTAATTTATCTCTGACAGATTGATATACAACCATTGCTGCATGATGTGAACCACCACTGTTTAAAGCTACATATCGGTCAAGCCAAGAGTAATATTTAACATTAATAGGATCGCGAGGGTTGAAACCTTCATGCTCAATGTGCCATATATTATCCTCCCAGTCTGAAATGTTTTCAGCTTTCAGGTTTTTGGCGGGATACATCCCTTCCCCCCATGAATAAAGGTTTTTGAACCAACTACCATTTATTACTTTGTTCCATCCACAACCGAAACTTTTCGAGGCAGTCAGAGACTGTATCTTGTTAAAATCAAAATCCAGAGAGTGGTTTTTATCTGTAGTTATTATGTTACTCAGAATTTCAGCCAGATCCCTGTCAATATATCTTAGTGAGTATTCGCTAAATATATTTTCAAGCTGCAATATGGTGTCTGCATCCGCTGTAGGTTCAACTAACTTAATATCAGCAAGATTTTTAAACGTTGCAGCGGTCAGTTTATGGTGAACTGTCAACCTGTAGAGTTGACAGATTAATTCGGTTAAATATCTCATAGATAATCATCCATACTTCTATGGTTAGAATTTTGCCGATTCCAGTAACCAGTGATTCTTTATGTTTTCATCCTGGCTGTTGTACATCGCCAGCGCTGCTTTGAGAACGGTTGTTTTGCTCTGCCCTGTTCTGATCGCTTCAGCTTCCAGTATGTCTTCAAAATGGGCTGAAAGTCTGAAGTTCATCAACTTTGGTTTACCCACTACAGGCGCTCTGGTAGCGCCGGAGATAAAACGCGCGGTTTCTGCGTTTGTTGCTGGTTGCTGAGATTCATCGATGTTCGGACGGTTTAGTTTTAAAGCCATGACAATTTCCCCTTGTACGGTATGCATTAATAGTAAATATCATACTGTCTTTATATTGTCTTTACAATGTAAAGATTTATAGATGGTATTGATATTACTATAAAATTCCAATTTCCTGCGCTACTAGTTCAATCTGTGCTTTCGCTGTTGAAAGGCTTGATGCCCGGCTAACGTCATGTACCCCTGCCCCTTCATTACAGGCGCTTTCATACACATCCAGCTCGGATATCCGGGTTTTAAGAGGTTGAATCCAGATGTTGTCCGACCGCAGTAATTTATCCAGATCAATGGCCGCTTTTCTGTGGCGGGGTTTTGCTGAGTTGATTCTGGTGAACAGCACCCACGGTTCCAGGGCTGCGTTAGCTTTCTGAGCGGTGCGGATTTTCTCTGTAACACTGGTCAGTGTTTCGCTTTCGAAATCAGAGGACGGCTTAACCAGTGTTACCACGATATCTGATACTGTCAGGGCGCTACGGAACTCCTGGCTGTCGTGGCCGGGGCAATCGACAATGAGGACTTCACACAGCTTACTAAGTCGCTTAATTTCATTGCTGACGTTTCCGTAAGCTGCGTGAACCGGGATAGTGAGTAAGCCGTTATCTGTCCGCTTTTCGTTCCAGCTCAACAGATCGTGGTTTTTATCTGTCTTGAGGATAATTACCGACTTACCTTTATTGACCAGCATTGAGCCTGTGTTAGCCACGTAGGTACTTTTTCCTACACCACCCTTATCTGATACGACAAGCAAGATTTTACCCATTTGAGAATTCCTCTCTTTACGATGTAAATATTATGTAAAGACCGTCTTATCTTTACATTGTGTGTTTTCCGTAAAGATGATTTTGTCTTTACAGTGTCTTTATATTACATAGGATTTACCATGTAAAGCACAAATAAAGACAATTATGTATTTATGTTGTCTTTATCTTGTAAAGATTAACGTGTCTTTATATTGTCTTTACAAGATAAATCAGCACTTGTCTTTACATCATCTTTATGTTGTAGATTTCCATGTGACATTGTCACTTTATGACCAGAGGTCTGTTTTCTGGTTCTTTTAGAGTGTGCCTTTCCTGTCGATCCACTTTCTGGTGCATTTTGGGTATAGTGGTGTGACCTTATGTGAACCGGTTCTGTAATATGACTTCAAATGTACCAACAAGCTTTGTCCGCGCTTATCTGAGAGCTTCAACAGCAGAACAGGATGCTTCGCGTGCCCTGGAAACTATCGAGGCTTTTGCTAGGGAAAGAGGCCTGATCATTTGCAGCTACTATATTGAAAATGAATCCGGCTCCCGTCTTGAGCGCCCGGAACTTTTTCGTCTTCTGAGAGATTGCCAGCAAAATGACATTTTGCTTATCGAGGATGTGGACAGACTTTCCCGCCTGTCAGGGGAAGACTGGAATACGTTGAAGAAAATGATCCGGCAGAAAGACATCCGGGTTATGGCGGTGAATGTGCCGACGACATGGATTAATTCTGGTATGAGTGAGTTTGACAGCCGGTTGTTTGCAGCCATTAACGATATGCTGCTGGATATGCTGGCCGCAGTTGCCAGAAGGGACTATGAACAACGTCGGGAACGCCAGAAACAAGGGATAGAGAAAGCAAGGAAAGACGGCAAATATAAAGGGCGTAAACCTAATCAAGCCAGACATGATGCAATTATCAGGTTGATAGAAAGCGGTAGCTCCTGGACACAGGTACAGAAAGTGCTAGGGTGCAGCCGTGGCACAATAAGCAGTGCGATAAAACGTAAATCCCGGCAATCACTCTAGTGAGTAGGGAAGCTGTTATCCTGAATTACTTTGGATATGGGCATATATGCTGGAATAGGGCACTAGATAAAGTAATTGAGCATGTGAATGTTGTAACTAATTCGGGCTTAGCAGAAAATGCTGTATGTCCAGTCTGTGCTGGAATTATACTGGCAACCATGATCATCACAGGAAGAACAAGTAATAGATGGCGACTGAGTGGGTGGATGTGGCTGATAATGCCGTTAAAATTGGGCTTGGCTCTGCGCTAACAATATTGGGCGGTTATTTGACGCTCAAATTATCACAGCAGCACGAGTTAAGAAAAGAAGCATTAATTCAGCGACGTAAAGATTTTGAGGTGAAAGTTGAGCGTTACGTGAATTTTTTATCCTGTTCAAGAATGATGTTACAGAAATATATGATGTCCTCATTAAGACATGACTGTGAAGATTATATTGAATATACAAGACTGCATGAAACAGTATCCCTTACATGCGCAAGTAATACGATGAGAAAGCTGGCCTTTGATGCTTACAACGCCGTATCTGATGCCTGCACAATGGGAACAGCAAATCGCGATGAAAAAAAACCAGTCAGGGAAAAAGCTAAAGTGGCTTTAGGTAAGTTTCAGGGATTTGCCAGCGAAGAACTACGTCGTGAGAAAGCTGCAATTGAGGTAATGAACAAAAAGCGGGCATTTTGGTCCTTTGGGCGACGAACTGCGCGATGATGGTGTCCGGAACGCGGAAAATCTTGTTTTCTACTCAACAAGAAGAGAGGCAAAAAGAAAGTCGCGTGCTTTTTCTAACACTAAGATACAGAGATGCCGAAATATTTGTCACAAGAAAAACTGGTAACAATGACTATGAAGATGGGATGATTTATGAATGTAATCCCTGAACATTTAATCCTTTTAGAAAAATTTAAATAAAATTTAGTCAAGAAAAGTGAATACGTTTATGTTTCATAAGGAGTTTGTATGCTGGGTACTTCGTTTCAACAGTTTTCGATAGAGGCGCTTCTGGCTAGTGCTTCACTACGCAGTGGACTGACAGCATTGAATAAGTGTAAATATCATGATAAAGGCAGCTTTTATAATGCTTTTTTTCAACTGTCAATTGGTCTGGAACGTTTTTTTAAAATTATTTATGTTGTTCAGTATATGATTGAAAATGATTTGAATAAACCAACATATATTCATTTGAGGAAATTAGGTCATGATATAAGCATTTTACATCAAAATGCAGTAAATATTGCAATCAAATACGAGAAAAGAGACAAAGGCAAATGGGTCTTGAATGATGAGCAATCTGCAATATTGACAATGCTATCGGAATTCGGGAAAGAAACTCGGTATTATAACTTAAATACTATTATTGGAGATAAAAAACTAATGAATGACCCTCTTGAGCAATGGAATTATATTTTGGAGTATTGCTACTGGAAGTATACTTCAACAACTAAAAGAGAAAGATTGAGTCAAGAAGTAATCTCATGGGCTGAGAGAAATCGATTGTATGGTTTTACTAATGAATTTGGCCTCGATGGTCATATTATGACGTATATAGATCAGTATTTATTGAACTGGAAAGTAAACAAAATTTCGCCTTGCATTGCATGGGAAATAATTAGCATGTTGCAACCGTATTACTTTTTGCTAATGAGATTACGAGATACTGTGCAGTTGATGGAACAAGATAAAGGAATTAAAGACCCCTTAGTGCCATACTTTCATGAAATTTTCCCATATTTCCTTTTAGATCGTGCAACAGCGAAAAGACGTAGGAATTGGCTTGATTAGCCGCAATACTATTTCTGGACAGAATGAGTGTATGTCCAAGTCGGGCGAGGAATTAACGAGGGGCGTAAAAAAGGCCGCTTACGCGACCTCAGCCTTTTGCGGTTTTGGCTTGGTGATATACCACGATAGACAACCGACAATAAAACTCATGAACATTCCAGTAAAACGATCATCAATGCCTGGAAACAGGCAACCGACAAACATCGCAACAGGGAAAGGAAGAAGTAAACAGCGCCCCAAAATGCTCATAAAATCCATAAATCCTCCTTTGTTAAAGGGCAGGAAGCGGTTCACTTCCTGCCCTTAGTTACGTTTCCGCTGTCATCAGTCGATGAACTGGCGAATCAGTTCCAGAATTGCAATCAGCGCGTTTGCAACGGCGACCACAGCCCTGAGAACGATGATTAACAAATTAATCATCCGTTTCTCCAGTAAAACTGGAGGAAATCACCGTTGCTTACTCATACACTGCCTGTCACAACGGCTCTCTAGCATTGTTAGGTGTAGAGTGACCTCCTCCTGCCAGAGCACCGAATACAGCACCACCTGTTTATCCAGCCAGGACTTTAAAATCGTTCATACCCGCAGATACGGGAAGAGCAGGATTGCAAGTCAACTACATGACTAACTGACTGATTATACGCTACACAAAACACCCGTTACACCACTAAATGTGGTTCCTTAACCACATTTAGTTGCTTTACAGCACCATAGTGAATAAAATGTAAACGTTAGGTGTAGAGTAACCTTCTCCAGTCAGAGCCACCAACTCAGGGCTGGAAAACACAAAAAAGCCCGATTACCAGTCGGGTTTTTTTGTGCCTGTCGTTCGGCTGTACTTCCGTTTTTTCCCCTTCATTTGAGGGATTTTTCTTTCATTTTTTGTTGCGGCCAATACTGCTGATCGCGTTGGCCAACAGAACGATGCCGTTACCGGCATTATCATGAATCCCGTTTTTTCAGTAAGTTGCAGCATACAAAGTAATTAAAAAAACGTCATTTCTTGTTGATGTATGCAGTAGCGGTGGTGCGCTACGTGAAATCTGGAAAATTTTGGCGGGTAAGTGACTCAATTTTTAAATCTCCGCACCTGTTTTTTTGGGATGTGTCAGCAATTATGACCTGGAGCAGAGGTGCGTCCGACAATAAAAATTCCGATCACAAAAAAATTTTTTGGACATTTTTTCCGATAATGCATTTTTGTCCAGGCGGATATGAACGGCAGGGCAGGACGAAATCTGGAAGTTATCCTGAATTACCCAGGATATGGGCGCGTATGCTGGAGCAGAGCACCAGATAAAGGAAATGAATTAAATGTATGTTGTAACTAATAGGGTCTGAACAGAATCACCTGTATGTCCAAGTGTGCGAGGAATTGTGATCGTACTACAACCAGTGTCAACCTTCCTATAATGCCGATAATCTTCTATAATTTCTTTTAATTCTGTTGCGATGTCATTAAGGAAAAGAGGTATTATTTATGGGAAATAAACACATCAGCGCCAGTGAAGCTAAAAAGATTAGTTCTTCAGTGATACCTGATGCAGACAAAACGCTTGATATGATATTTGGAGAAATAAAGCTCCAAGCAAAATTGGGCCAGACATCCTTTATTTATCCTGTCCATGAAAACATTCTTGAGCAAGTGGTCAAGGTTCTAAGGGAATCTGGTTATCGGATTAACTCATCGAAGGCTAATGAGAATAACAAATTTATTATTGAAATTAGCTGGCAGTGAAATAGAATCCGCTTTGTCTTTATTTTACCCTTGAAGCCACCCATTAGTGTGGCTTTTTTTGACAAGATTACCTGAATGTCCAGGTAACGCGGGATTAATGAGACGAATAGGTAGTTGGTATATTGAGCTTGAGTCCAATCTCCTTTATGAGATTGTAGGTATTTTCCTTACTGTTGCCAGCAAGTATTGAGGTGATCTCATTAAGGTTTTGTGCTGCACCAAGAACTTCACCCTTTGATGGTACAAACTTCATACCTAAATAGCTTCTTTTTAGGCTACCAGGCAAGGCTGCATACTTTGCCATTAACTGAGAAGCAGCATCTTTCAAATCGTGGATGGTTTCATGATTAGCTCTGAAATTTGTGATCGTCGCTTGCTCACGTAATAAAAGCGCTGTAATCCTCCCTAATTGTTCTCTGAATGATATATAAGGCTCAATGAATCTTTTTGCGATGAGTTGACCAACAACAAAAACGGTTACGCCGGTCAGAACAGTTACGGCAGCAGACGAACTCATAATTGTACCTAGTGACTGAATCATGGGGGTTATCCTATCTGGAGGGCAACAGCCTGTCTACTGTACAGAAAATGCTGTATGTCCAGTCTGTGCTGGAATTATAATGGCAACCATGATCATCACAGGAAGAACGAGTAACAGATGGTAACTGCGTGGGTGGATGTGGCTGATAATGCCGTAAAAATAGGTTTGGGGTCGTTGTTGACTATTTTAGGGGGGTGGCTGACTCTTAAGCTAACACAAAAGCACGAATTAAAAAAAGAAGCGGCAGTACAGGGATTAAAAGATAAAGAAATAAAAACCAAACGATATGTGGAGTTTCTGGCCTTGTCTCAATCTCTCATGCAAAAATATTTATATGAGCAGTGTGAAGCAAATAACGATGATTATCTTGCCTATCTTCGCATACATAATGAGATAACGATCACGGCAGGTTTAGCCATAAGGAAAGCAGCATTTAAACTCCAGTTTGATGTTTCTACTTTCATTTTCTACAACAAAATACACGACACAGAACTCATTAATGCACTGAGGGATAAGGCTAGAAATTCTGTTTCCATATTTCAGGCTATTGTGAATGAGGAAATCTGCAACGGAAAGTTTGGCACAGCAAGCCAGTAGCGCTGAGCAGAATTACTGAGATGTCCAAGGGAGGCGGGAGTTAACAAGGCTGAGTATAAAAGCCGCTAGCGCGGCTATAGATTATAAATATTATAGTAGGATATAATTAGGACAAGACTGGAAGATAGTAGAGCTCATAAAACACCTGTTTTAATACATCTATATATGACTTGTCTTCAGTTACATATTCATACTCTTTGCCATTTAATTTTATAGTAATTCTTTGGGAAGAAGGTTCGATTGAAAATCTGTCATTGCTAATACCTGTGCACTGAACAAACTCGCGAACACACTCACAAATACTATTGTTTATTTTAGGATTTTCGAGAAGAACATATGCCATATCTTGTGATAATTTCATTGCAAGTTCTTTATTCATTCCAAACTCCTGCATCATAGGTATTGATATTAAAAGCATCTAGAATGATGCTTTTAATATCGAGTATACACGAAACTAAGTGTAACAGTTAGTCTACTGGACAGAAAGTGCTGTACCTTCAGTCTGTTCTCGAATTATGATAAATACTTACTTTAACAGTGCGACTGGCAACAGCTTAAGGCTGTCATGCGATGAAGGATGTTTATGGAACTGGATACTGAATTTCGTCACCCCAATGTTATAGATTTCTTCGACACAACCCTTTTTCACCTTTGTCATTTCACTAAGTCAGATCTTTTTGATTACTCAGCATATAATCAATATACAGAAAACAATATAAAACAAAGTGATAAGCTGATCTCTGATGAAATTTCCAAACATTTTAAAAATAATGATGAAAGTCATCACGAAGATATTATTTGCAGTTACAGTCGGGAATTTCAGGAGTTCGGTGATATTTACCCATCGATGCATCGAAAATCTATGGTTATCGCACTGTACAATTTTTTCGAACACCAGATAAAGACAATGTGCGAGGAAATAAACAAACTGCTTCCGCAGGATAGGTGCGATAAATACTTTAAGAAAATATGCATAAAGCGTTACCGCAGGTTTCTTCGGCGCGAAGCCGGTTTTGATATGAATCAGGGGAGCACCTTGTGGAAACTGTGGGAAGATATGCTTAAAGTGGAGCAAATCCGGCACGTTCTGGTTCACTCCGAAGGAGAGATTGAAAAGCACAGGGCGGAGCGACTGGCTGATATAGAAATCTATTGTAATAGGAAAGAAAATATCAGACTGAACAAACACAAAATTATCATTGATGAGGGCTATGTGGCAGGGCTTATCACCGAACTTATCTCACTGTTTGAGCTACTGGAAAGGCAGGTAAACGTCTTCATCCGTAGATACGAAAGCGAACATGATAGCTACGAAGTTCCGCTTCCGTTGGGGGCATCACACACACCTCTGTGATTATCTGGACAGAATAACCTGAATGTCCAGGTGGCTCGGGAATTAAACTTGGGGCATAAAAAAGGCCACTTTCGTGGCCTTAAATATTATGGATTTGTTAGCTTCTCATTTTCATCAAGCAGGCTTGGGTTTTGGAACCACTTACGGGCTTCATCATAATTGCCAATATCGATTGCCGCCACTACATGTGCCAGAGAGTTCATAGCACTGACTTGAGATAAAGAGCCGTTTATAACCCCCTCGAAAGCAGCATTAATTAGGTTATTAAGGCCGGAGTGATCAGTTTTAGTTAGTTTTTGAGTTGTCACTATTAGTCCATTCCTTTTAATGTTTTATAGAGCAAACAGATTAAAGCCTCCAATACGGCTTTGATTTAAAAACTTTCATTTAGGTGCAGCCCTGTGGTAGCACCTATTCCTTGTCGCGCTTAGCCTGCTGATGTGCATAAAAACTACTCTCACTACGGCAGCTTTCACATTCTAAGTTTTCACTGTCACCGCTAAGTTCGTAGGCATCTAGCAGTCCTTTGCCCGTAAGCGGTTGTTGGCAGTTGTTGTGATAGTCTCCTGGATCAGTAACACCAGAGCAGGTCTGATGCAGGTAAGGATCTATCACGCTCCGTTGCTTGGTGGAAAGCGAGGTATACCCTTTATCAACAGCAAGCTGGGCGATACCTTTCACCATCATTTTTTCATTATCAAAGATGCCGTGCGTGATTTGATGGTGCAAAATCTTTTCGGTTACATCCATAAAACCTCCAGAAAAGTACGAAACAAGCCATCAATGATAACATCTTATCATCAATTTGGTAACATAATTTTATAACTGATAAATTGTAGTCGGAGGCGAAGTTTATGATTAATGTACGCAAGCAAAAAAAACTCATACATGCATTCAGAAACGCTGCCGACACTCATTCACATGCCTGTTTTGATATGCCAAGATGGTTAGAGCTTCGAAGGAAAAAGATTCGCGTTATTACCAGGAAAGAGAAAAGAATTTAAACACCGGCAAATGTCAAGGTGTATATTTTTATAATTATGTCAGAGAGTTAGCAGATAAATTGATCAAAAATTCTATTTCAGATTTATAATCAATAGCAATATTATTGAATAAGACAATTCGAACTATCGATCCTCTCGCTCTAATTATTCAGACATGACTTTTTCCACACTGCCCCCTCCCCATAAAACAGCCCTCTAATAAAAAGGGCTGACTATTTTAATTTAAAATGACTTGTCTAGAGACCAAATATATCATTTAACGCATTGTTTTTTCTCTCTATTAATGCTTTGTTAGAGCTAAAAACATCATGATACAATGCTGAAGTTATATCCATAATCGTTTTCTTTATATGCTCCTTTTTATTTAACCCATCAACAACATCAGATAATTTTGCATAATACATTTTTTTTGTTAATTTATTATCAGGTTCAACACTATCTATACTATAAATAATACCACTCATATTAAACAAGGCTTCAAGATATTCTTTTTTTATGGCTTCCTTTATTAGCAGATCTGTATATAAATTTATTTGCTCACCTTTATAGTGACTTGAAAAAATAAATAGAGGACTTATTGATGAGTTAAACGGACCAATAGATGAAATTCCTCTATGAAATATTTCCTCAGAAGAGAGTTCTTCTTTTTTTACATTATCTGGAAAACTATGCAACTGATAAACAACTCCTTCCATGAGTTCAGTGTATAACTTTTCAACATAAAATTCTTCGTTATCTTTATATTTATCTATTCCATATCTTTCACATAAAGGTTTACATATTAACTCATATGTATTTTCTTTATCTATTTCATATAGATATCTTGCTGTTGCTGATAATTTCGGTTCATTTTGGATACTTTCAAGAATAGCACCCATAAATTGTCTCTTCTTTTCTAACGATAGTGACTTAACATACTCAGCAGCATGATATTCCTGTATCGATTTATGGAGGAAGACATATCTATCATAACCATCCCTTTGGATTAAACATGTGATATCCACAAAGTCATATGCTATATCTTCCGGCCTTGCCTCATTGGCTCCGCACAACGCAAGTGATTGTTTTGTATATTCAAATAATGAAAGCTCAGTAAAATCTTGCTTGTTATCATAAATGGATTTGAAACAAAGGGCACAAAAAACGTTGAATGCTTCCGGGGGAGGAATATCACTTTTCCTTTCTCGTTTGTAGTTCTTTACTTTATCGTGCCTAAAATATAATGTAGTGAATAATTTAGAGTAGAATTCTGTTGCACTATCAGGGATTGAGTCCAGATGTGGATAACAAATATAAAACAGCGTGACAAGCAATGGACAGTTCATTGTCTCGACCAGGCTGGTGTTTCCTTTTAACATATGAAATATTTGTTGTAGCGTGTCTTCTTCAACTTCTTGTGACTCACTCAACTTTTTAAGTATAGACATAATGTCTGATCTTTTTATTTTATTTACTGTATAATTTATTATGTTAGATTCTGTACATATTTCTGTACCACCTCTGCTGGTTGTTATTATTTGGACGCCGTGACGACGATTTAATGAAATTATTTCACTAAGAATATCCATTCTCATTTTTGATGATATTTCATCAAAACCATCAAGTAATAGCAATATATTTCCGCTACTTAACAATGAATTAAGTGATTTTTTATCTGTTTTGATCCCCAACTCTTCAATAATAGACAAGAGAGAATTCTCTATTCCTTTTGCCTCTATTTTACGCAACTCCATGAAGAATGGTATTTTATCTCCATTCTTTATGGACTCTAAAAGGATTTTTCTCAGAATCGTACTTTTCCCTTGCCCAGCAAACCCTATTATATTTGTTATGTTGTTATCAGATAAAAGGAATTTATCATCCACCTTGATATTTTTACCTTCTCTATGTATAGTCAATGGATGATATATTGAATTAAGCATTACATCATTTTCAGAACTATGTATTGTCCTCATTTTCATAGCTCTAGATATATGTTTCACGATGTAATCACTCTGAATATCCAGTGATAATAATTGCTCTACAATAGAGCGTCCTCCTGTATATTCTTTCATCCAATTTTTTGAAAGAACTTTTTGAAAGATAAGTTTGGCTGATTCACTTATGCCTATTCTTAATATTTCAGCGGTAATTGGGTCCATACAATCATACCTTATGTGTTTGACGGAGAACGCACCTAAAAGACATTCAGATTTTTTGAATTATATCTTGGAGGTTTTCAGTTCAGTTGAAAGTATCGTTTGGGATGAGAAATTCATCAATAGAACGCCCGGCTTTCAACGCTTCATTAATCGGTTTTGGCGCACGTCCACGACCAGACCAGTATTTCGTTTCACCATTTTCTTCAAATTGATACTTGGGTGGCGCTTTTGGTAACGTTTTTTTACGTGATTTTGGTGCTTCTTCGGGCAGACCAAGCAGTTCTTCCGGTGAGAAACCCTCTCCGGCGATTAACTGAAGCAGTTCCTGACGTTTCCGTTCACGCTCTGCTCGTTCAACCGCTTCACGTTCAGCATCTTCACGACGTTCTTCAATAACAACGTTGAGCTTTTCCTGCATTTCGAGCAACTGCTCAAAATCAATCTCACGGGCAAACACACGCAATGAACGAATATTCATCATAGTCCGGCTGATAATGCCGTATTCATCTTCTTTAGTCAGTTCGCTCATAATTAATCCTCTTGTTTAGTGGACGTACTTCCAGACGCCGGAAGGAACCTTATCATAAAGTTTATTCATAACCAGTTCTGCGCGGCGATGGTCTGCGGCAGAATAAAATGCCTCTGATTCTGATAAAGGCAGCTTGTAACGGTTAATCTCAATAACTTTTTCAAGAGTATCTCTTGATGTACATTTTCTTAACTGAAAAAGCCATTCCTGCTTTGTTTTCACTTCTTAGCCCTTACCGGAAAACCCAGCTTCCCTGTTTTCTTATCCTCAAGGACAAGAACTGTATCATACGTTCCACCACTTTTCTTTTTAAATCCCTTAATCAAATCAGTTTTCCCTGATTTAACCAGTTTTTCGGCCTGTGCCTGGGTGATTTTCTTACCAGAAAACTCACTCCATATTTTAAATTCACATCCGGTACAGAAATAACCTTTCGGTCTGATAACAATATGTCTACCACAGGAAGGGCAGGGAGAGTCCAGGCGTTGAAACTGCCCTGCTGGCGCAGCGGGTTCAATCTTCATCTTGTCCAGGTCAACATCAGAAATCATGCCTGTCAGTTCACCGTACAGATCATTAATAAACTGTTCAACCGTCAGGTCGCCATTTTCAATGGCAGCCTGCTTTTCAGACCATAATGCTGTCATATCAGGATTAACCGCTATACCAGGCAGGGCATCAATAATCGCATATCCGGTATCAGTAGGAATAAGTTTCCCTTTTTCCAGCGTGATATAGTTTCTCTTCTTCAGCGTTTCCAGAATGGCAGCGCGGGTAGCTGGCGTACCAATACCGCCATGTTCATCTTTTTTGTCTTTATCCTTATCCTTCAACAATTTTTTAATCGTTGGATCAGTGACAAAATCCGCGACACGAACAAGCGCAGCAAGCAAGGAGGCTTCGGTGAATAACGGCGGCGGTGTTGTTTTCTTCTCATTAACAACAACTTCTTTTGTCGTCAGTGTTTCTCCTGTGCGAATTTTACAGAGCAGTTCAAAAGCGGAATCATCATTATCTTCTGATTCACCTAAGTCTGTGGTTTCCGCGCCAAGAAACGCCTCAAATCCGCTGTCAGTTGTTTTTCTGGCACGGGCATAGAACGACTCATCACCACACTGAATGGCAACCGATACTTCCTGGTATGCTTTTTCAGGCATGAACTGAACAAGATAGTGTTGTGCGATCGCCAGGTAAACATTGCGCTCGTCGGTGCTGAGTGCGTTAACATCAGGCACACTGGCGGTCGGGATTATAGCAGTATGCGCAGTCACCTTTGCACTGTTAAACGCTTTGCTTTTACGTGCAAAATCAATATCCAGCGACTGAGGAAAGACTGATTTCAGGGCATCGATAACCTGCGGCGCTTCGCTGAATTGTTCATCAGAAAGATATGAGCAATCAGAGCGGTTATAAGTAATCGCTTTATATTTTTCACGTAATTGTTGCGTAATATCCAGCGTTTTTTGTGCCGTCATTTTGAACTTTTTGTTCATGTATTGCTGGAGTCTGACCAGGTTAAACGGCAACGGCGCAGCCGTTTTTTTATCATCAGTTGCTGCCGCTTCAACTGTAGCCGGTTTTCCTGCAAGGGATGCTGCCGTTCCGTCTGCCCACGCTTTATCAAGTAATTTACGGTCTGTCAGCGGAGCAAATTCCCCTGGCTTCCAGTTCGCCCTGATAACATCAGCACCACGCTGAAAGACTCCGGTCATGGTGTAGTAAAAACTGGATTTATGGTTCTGGTTAGCACGGGTACGATTCACAATCAGGCCAAGAACGGGCGTCTGGACGCGCCCGACAGACAGAACACCCTGATATCCTCTGGCTTTTGCAGGAATGGTGTAAGCACGCGTCATGGAGAAGCCATAGACGGCATCAGCAACTGAACGCGCCAGCGCCTTAAGGTAAAGCCCTTTGAAATCACGATTATCTTTAAGATTTGCCAGTGCCTTTTTCACTGCCGGAAGCGTGTTGTCGTTAATCAGAACGCGCTTTACGGGTTTTGTGTTTCCTGCATATTCCAGGACTTCATCAACAAGTAGCTGTCCCTCATCATCAGGATCGCCAGCGTGAACAATTTCAGTCACGTCTCCACGTCTGATAAGTTCGAGAATCGTTTTAACCTGTTTTGCTGCACTTTCAACAGGCTGATACTTCACGGGATAAAGACGTAAAGGAAGCGTTTCAACCTTCCAGGCTTTGTATTCAGGATTATAGTTTTCCGGCGGTTGTGATTCGATAATATGACCAAAACAGTTAGTCACAATGGCGTTATCACTTTCAAACCAGCCATCATGGCGGGTAAAATTGCCACCAAGTGCCTTAACAATATCATTTGCTACTGCGGGTTTTTCTGCAATAAAAAGTCTCATTTTATTATCCTTTAAATAACTAATGCACTTTCAATAGATGGTTGTTTTTTGAATAAAGAGAAGTCCGTTTTTAATCGTTCAGACTGAATAGTGTGAAGTAAAAGACTTTCCTCTCTGGATAGAAGGAAGTCTCCCCATTCGAACTCTTCCCACATATCATGGCTGTTTTCACCAGGTTTATTTAATAAAGATTCCATTTTTGGCTGAATTCTGGCTGGAGGATTATTTTCATAAGCTGAATGCACCCTGTCACTCCACTTATCAAAAGAACCATTTAAGAGAATTTCCTGTGATACCATATCAAAATCATCATCTTCTATATAGGTATTGACCCGATGATATATTAACCCCATATCTTCAATATCCCAGGTGTATATAGTAGTAAACCATCTTAATTTTTTATCTGTTTGCAAAACAAGGCCATTAACTGACTTTCTTCCTTTTCGCATTCCAACCCATAAACATTTATTAGGCCACGGTCTGCCTACAGACAATGATTCACTATCAATTATAAAATCAAGTTCAGGTATGGAAATGATTTTAAGGCTACATTTATTAGCCATGCGATGAAAAAGTTTAGGAACAATATGCAGATACATAGTGGTTTCCTTTATCTCATTTTCAAGTCTGGACTTATTACCAAAAAATTACTAACACCCTTCGGTTGTTCAACCCCGCAAAATCCAGATTAAAATCTGGAATCTGCGAGGTTATCATTGATGATTACTTACAACCTTCTGACCAGCCAATACGATTCATGGCTGGAGAACAATCAGATTTAACTAATTTACCTTTCATCCATTCAGCTTGTTTTTTCCCCGCATCGGTATTCTCATAGCTTTGTCTTTCCATATTACTTGCACCAGTTTTCTGACTGTTAGCCGAGTTCTGTTTTGCAAAAGCAGAAAAGGTTGTCAGTGACAGAATCATTGCATAAACCAATGGTTTCATTTTTATCTCCTTTCACATAGATAATTTATTACCAGCCACCCGCAAAACCTGCACCAAGAACAGTGTTATGAGATGAATCCCATGAAACATTAAGGCGCACGTTTGTGTTTAATGACGTTTTATATTGAATGCCTGCTGCAATCGCATTTCCATTCTGATAATTACCAACACCAATACCATATGAGAAACTATTTTCAGCAACATACGGGATTGATGATATTGCTATTACACCTGCAATACCGGCATTAAGGCGTTTTTCCGCACGTTCAATTTTACTGTTTAATTGTTCGAACCGCTGATTTGACTGATTGCTTAACTGACTGAATCGGTTATCTGTATAGTTATTCGCATTTTGTTCAGCTTTATCGGCTGCATTTTGAGCATACTGTATGCTTTGCTCATATTTTTCATTGGTATAACTGATACCTTGTTGATATTTCTTATCCGTATAGTTGTTTGATGTGCTGATTGCCTCATTTTTTGCATTGTTGATATTGGTATTCAGCTCTGTTTTCGTGTCACTGATTTTATTGTCAGTGTAGCTATTTGATGAACTGATCGCGTCGTTCTTCGCCTTGTCAATACTGGCATTCAGCTCCGTCTTCGTGTCACTGATTTTATTGTCAGTGTAGCTATTTGATGAGCTGATCGCGTCGTTCTTTGCCTTGTCGATACTGGCGTTCAGTTCCGTTTTCGTATCACTGATTTTATTGTCAGTGTAACTGTTGGATGAACTGATCGCGTCATTCTTCGCCTTATCAATATTGGCGTTCAGTTCCGTCTTCGCATCACTGATTTTGCTGTCGGTGTAGCTGTTCGACAAATTGATCGCGTCATTCTTCGCACTATCAATATTCGTATTCAGTTCATTTTTAGCATCTGTAATTTTATTGTCTGTATAGTTGTTTGCGTTCTTTTCTGCCGCTTCGGCTTTTTCTGCCGCATCCTGGATTGCCTGGTTAGCTGTCGATTGAGCATTTTGAGCAACCGTATTAGCAGAGTTCGCTGTATTTTGCGCCGTATTCGCTGTGTTCTGTGCATTTTGGGCCGCTGAATTAGCCTCATTTGCTGTTGCCTGAGCTTTATTCGCGGCTGTTTGCGCGTTTTGCGCAGTAGACGCAGCAGTATTCGCGACAGACTGCGCATTTTGGGCTGTAGAAGCAGCACCATTTGCAACATTTTGAGCATTCTTTGAGTTTGACAGCGCACTATTGGCTATGCCTTTTACACCATCAACACAATCCGAAATATTAAGAGTTTCCTTGTTACCTGTAAGGTAATACTCACAATCTGCATATGCACTACCAGCAGATAAGCACAATAAAACAGCTATAATAGATTTGGTTACTTTCATTTCTAACCTCAGTGATTGTAACTAATCATCACATTCCGTTGGCGCGGTATGTGATACTTGCAGTCCCCTGATACCCGTTGGCGCGGGTATCAGGTTTTAATCAGCCTCTGACGCGACCAAACTTACTCATGATCAGTGAGATTGCAGCCGGGTCTGCAGTTGAACACTGATTTAAAAAATTCTTACGGAGATCAAATGTTTTACCCCAGCGGATTTTCCCCTTTTTCTTTTCAACATTTTTAAAAAAATCCTTTTCTGCACTACTGCACTCACTCCCTCCGCTACTACCGACAGCTTTACCATAAAGACAAAAAACGGATTTACAGGGATCAGCCGCATACGTTGGCGCTGTAAACAAGGACACAGTAAAAAATACGATTAGACTTTTGCATATCTTTTTCATGGTAACCTCTGAACATTTATTCTTGACAGATAAATTTCAACATAGTCATTATTCAACCATCTTTTTAGTGGCTGATATTCAATAACACCTGTTGCACCATTTTTTCTTAGCCAGTCTTTCGCTGACCAGTAACTATCAAAAGAAGATGTCCTTACAACTATTTTTTCAGAATGGGCAACGGCATAAAAAACAGAATCATCGTAAAGACGGTTTTCTGGTTTAAAATCAGGCAACACCTTACTCCATGAGGAATTTATATTATCTGATTTAATAACACCGGATGTTGGTGTCCAGTTCATTATTTGTGTATTCATAACTTCAGGCCGTTTTTCCCATTCAACCTGTGGCGGTTCAGGTGGAGAGGAACAGGCTGTGAGGACAAGAATACTGATCATAAGTATTTTTTTCATAGCAAAACCTCAGACTCCAGCTCTCCTACGGAGAGCATTTTTTCTTTTGACGGATATTTAAGCCCTTTCACACCAAATATTTTTTTCGTCTTATTTAGTTCCATCGTCAATGATGCCAGTTTAGGACTGACCTTCATTAACCTGTCCATAAAATACGGATCAAGGTAATAAAGTGCCTTTTCTGCTTTAACAGGGTTCTCCCCCTTCAGGATGATAAACTCTTCTTTAAAGTCCAGCGTTCCCAGTTCCTGTGGAAGTACCAGTGCTCTTCGGGCTTCACTTTCTGATTCGCCCTGTGAAGTTGATCGTCCCCGGCTCTTGCTTGTGCTCTTTGATGTAGTGGTAATATACCCAAGTTTTTCTGATATCTTCGCGGCATCATCCTCTTCGCTGACAGCATAGATAATACGGCAGGGATGAGCACTCATCAGTGTTTTGGCTCCCTCAATACCATAGATTTCATTTAGCTGACTGATATTCTGATAAATTGTCAGCAGTTTAAGTTTGAAACCTGCAATATACCCTGATCCCTTTTTAATAATTGGCATATAACCAATCGAAGGGAACTCATCAAGAAACATCAGGCAGTCATGTTTCAGGGTGGGATCAAAATCAGGATTTTCACGCAATGTCACTTCAACAACGAAGTTGAAAAACAGGTTCAGAAAATCGTAAGCCAGAGATATATCTTCCGCATTAACACCGACATAAACAGTGATATCTTCCCGTCGCAACTGACGGAGATCGAAATCATTACCATCAGTACATTTACGAACGGTTGGGAGATAAAACAGGCTCATTTTCTTACGGAAAGAACCATCAATGCTTGAACGCTGCTCATCTTCCGTTTCGTGATATTCCCTGATTTTGGTCAGGGCATCACGCAAATGATACAACGCGTTTTCATCAAGCCCGTTTGTTCCCTCCAGTTCTTCTCGCTTACTGAGTATCAGTTCCCGGTCAATATTGCTGTACAAGTCGACGACAGAACCGATTGAGAAAACGGGTTTAAGCCCGAACTCATTAAGCCAGGACGGCTCATAGTTAATAAAGAAATGAAGCAACTTAGCCAGTCCTGTCCAGTATTGACCCGCAAGATTATTAAAGTGCGCTTCTGCCCCTGTCATGCCATAAGACGGAAACAGAATTTCAATCAGTTTAAGCAGATCCTTAGCCCCACTCTCCGCTTTTAAATCAATATAGAAAAGGGGATTAAACTGGTGTGTTTTACTGTTGAAAGGGTCGAGCAGATAAACTTTATTACCCAGCAGTATTTCACGCACCTTACTGGTGATTTTCCACAATTCCTGTTTTGGATCTAACGCAATCAGAGAGTGTTTTCTGACCAGAAGATTAGGGATACCAATGGCGGCACCTTTACCTGCGCGGGTTCCTGCGCCAAGTGATACAAAATCTGGTGCGGTATACCACAGGTATTTACCTTTATATGCCCCGACGAGAATATCAGTATCGTTTTCTTTCTCCCATTTCAGAAGTTTCGATTTTCTTAAATCATTATCACTGGCAAACTTCGCGTCACCATAAAGAGCAACATCCGTTTTATTCAGTTGCCAGATAATAAAAACAGGCACGATGAGAGACGAAACCATACCTGATAAAAGAGAGGGGATAGCGGTTAACCTGATATCTGTCCGTATATTACTCTCTGTTATTATTCGCCACAGGAGCATGGAATCAAAATTTTTCCATATATAAAGCGGCGTTTTTCCGTTCAGGAAGTAAACAGCAACAGAACCAGTATAATATGTCACGAGACACATAACCAGACCGATAAAAGCCCACTGGCCTTTATCGGGGAGTTTTAAAGACATAATCACTCCTTCAGTTTTCTGAAATAATCATCAAAATGAAGTTGTTTGTAGTAAATACCGGAAGCGAAACGAAAATCTTCATCATCAAGGTATTTAATACTCATGATAATATCAATATTACTCAGTACACGTCTCAAAATGACATTGAATGGTAAATTCTGACATTCAGGATTCATATAACATCGCTGGACAATCCCAAGCACGGCATATTCAGGGCTGTTTTCATGAACAGTAGAGACGTTTCCTTCATGGCCTGAACTCGATGCTTTCAGAAAATCCCATGCCTCAGCGCCCCTGATCTCCGTCATCAGAATCCTGTCCGGGTTCATACGATAACAGGAACGCAGAAGGCTCGCTGAGGTAACAACCTTACTCTCACCCTCTGCCGGATAGTAAAGTTTTACATGGTTCTTATGGAATCTGAATCTGGCCTCATCAGTATCTTCAATAGAAATACACCGCAGATGATGCGGTATATATTCCAGACAGGCATTTGCAAAGGTGGTTTTACCTGACCCCGTCCCTCCACAGAACACTATTGTTTTTCCCTGACGCAGTGATTCAGGTATAACCCGTTCAAAATATCCGGAAGTGATTAAAGCAGAAATATTATCTTCCATAACGGAGTCACCACTTAAACCACTGACGCGTGAATAAAACCCCTGTTTTATAAATTTGTCATGACTGATAAAAATACCTGACGGCTTACGGATTGTTATAGAAACAGTATCTTTTTCTGTTGCCGGAGGGATCACAACCTGAACACGTTCTCCACCCGGAAGCGTGGCAGAACGCAGGGGATATTCAGGAGTCACAGAACCGCCGTCATGAAAATCGGCCAGTGTGGATGCAAAAGAAAGACAATCACTGTAACTCATCTTTTGTTCATACCATTGCCACTTTCCCCTGACCTTTATAAATATTTCTCCTGGTCGGTTAACAGCAATTTCCGTGACACCCTCAATCTCATTCAGCCAGTGATAAAAATAATCGTTGACCACATCATAAATCAGATGTCTGTTTTCGTTATTCACATTAACCCCCTTTCATTTTCAGTTTATAAATACCTGAAAAATCCAGATCCTGACCGACAATCAGAGTAATAATTTCTCCCTGATTTTTATAAAGCGTTGGCGGGATATTCACACTATTAGAAAATGCTTCGCGTGCTATATCAGCAAAAGCCTGGCGGCTGTTAGCTGTATAGTCCGTCTGACTGTCCCTGTTATTCTGAGCAATACCACTGGCCGCCTGACTTAAATCCGGTATCATCCCGACCATCATTGCACCAAGAAAACGTTCACTGAAATGAGTGTCAATCCAGCCAGAAGCACCGGCTTCGCCTAACGCGCCAGCCGCCTGTGAGTCAACCAGGGGAATATCAATAAAAGGCTTACTGCGGGTACGTAGCTTGTAAGCCATAACAAACACACGCCCTTGTCCATGATTTAAAGACCCGGCCTTATACATCAGTTTTGCGGCGGTTCCTCTTTCGATAAGTTTTACATTGCCGCTGGCGCTGTATATATCGCTGTTGATCGTACATTCCAGTTTCCCCGCCAGATCAGAAACAAAACGCCTGTCCAGTGAGCAGGGAATTGCTCTTCCTTCCGGGATAAACAAATTTGGGTCATACGGTAGCTTCGTTATTTTCGCCAGTGGTACAGATTCGGTAGTCTGCGCGGTTGCTTTTACTTCATCCTTTTTATCGCTTTCTGGCTCACTGGCCGCAGTATGTGAGGCTGACGTTTCCGCTGAACTGCGGCTGTTTCCCGCCAGGCTGCCATCAAGAGAAACGTCAAGTGCACGGCTGAAACTCTGCTGTTTATTTACCGGCGGTTCAGTCTTTTCAGAAGAAATGACTTTTTCTTCCTCAGGTTTCTCTGTTTTTTTCTGGGCGGTATTAAAAGGATCGATATCTTCGCTCAGTCCGGTCTGACGTTTAGCCGCTCCGGTTGCAAGCGGCTGACTTGCGGGTTTCTCATCCCCTGACGACACAGAACGGATAATGGACGGGATATAATAAACAGAAACACCGGCAGCAAGCAGAAGAAAACCCACGACGAGGATAATCATCCCTTTACGTGACTTTTTAAGTTTTTCAATACCAAGCTGCAATGCTGGCTTGCCAGGCTCTTCTACCGGAGTCTTCCCGGCCTGTTCCAGTTCTTTCTGTCTGCGTTCCCGTAGCTGCTGTTCAATTTCGGTTGCAGTCGGGATTTTATTTTCCTGTTCAGTCACTGGATCACCTCTTTCTTAACATCCGGGGATACCGTATCTCCGGCTGGTAAACGTACTTTTCCGAAGCCCTGGTTCTCAATCCCCACCACCTGCTCACCAAGACGTAAAACAAAACGCTTATCTACCGGTACGCCAACTACCGTAAAACTCCCGCTCTGTTTAACCACAGGATCGGTAAGTGTCTCCTGTGTACCGTTCATCACAGTGATGCTGGGAATTTTCTTTAACGGACTGAAGCCAAACCAGGTATAACGGCCATCGTCATATGCATAATCAGGGCTGATATCCTGGCTGCCTTCAGCAACCCGCTTCCAGTACTGCCAGTTACGGGGCGATTTCGCATTTTCCAAGGAACGGTTGATTGCCTGCTCCTCCTGGCGTCTGGCAAGAGCCTCTGTGCGTTTCTTCTCAATTTCGGCCTGTTCCTTCCGGCGTTCCTGCGGATACTGGTAATTCACCACAAACGCAATTTTCTCCGGCTGTCGGAACGTTCTGGCGTTCAGCTCCATGCTGTAATTACGTTTCGTGGTGCGAACAAACAGATTCGTTCGCCAGCGTTCAAGCTCATTTTCCGGGTCAAGAGCAACACTGACGGATTCAGAAGAGGTATTACCGTTTTCATCCGTATTATTTTTCTGAACAGTCTGTTTAACAGGACGAACTTCCAGATATACCAGGTTATCTTCTTTATTAACCGCCCATCCCTGCGGAAAACCGGTTCTGGCACTGATAACTGTTTCATCTTCATCAAATACCAGTGTGGTGGTGTATCCAACGGCACTGTTAATTATGGTGGTATTATTGGGGTTATAACTGACAATCTGATTGCGTGGGTCAAAGCGACTGCCTGAAGGAAGAACAGCAGCATGACAGACGTGCGCCGCCATCAGAAGCGTCATAATTAACGCTCCTTTATTCATTTTCATATTATTAACCTCTGGCTTCTTTATCGCGAACGTAGCTTGTTACAACGAACTTAAGAGGATTGTTATTACGTTCCCCGGACACCATTTCAACCTGCGGTTCGATACGATAAGTCAGGCGAACATTCCAGAACTCCTGGCGGGTTTGTCCGGTAGCAACATCCCTGATGGTCAGACGAAAACGAATATACGCACCGATATCTTTATCATCTGCCCGTGACGAAGGTGAAATTATGACAGATGGATTATCCTGAACCATTGCCGTTTTTTCTGCTTTGTTATAAACAAGTTTTGGTGCCTGTTCACTGTTAAATAATGCGTTATAATCTGTCGCGACATTCTCCGCGCTGTAAGCCATTACATAATCATAATCATGCTGGAGACTAAAAAAATTATAACCTTCACGATGTTTTATATACTGGGTGATAAAATATCTGGCAATGGCTTCGTTTTCAGAAAGATTTTCTTTTTTAACGGAAGTCAGACGTTCAGCCACACCTGTAACCTTATCGATAAGGTAGGCATCAACAACCGTTGTTTTCAGTGGTAATGCTGCATTTAATGCAAGTAAAGACAGCCCACCAATTAACATGCCTCCGATACCACCGAATTTATAAATACGATTCATTCTCTCCTGTAGTGCAATGTTTTTTTCTTCAAACGAAACTGATGAGTCAGTAACGTCTTTTTTATTTTTAAATCCGGGAAGTTTAAATTCCATTTTGCATTACCTCAGCAGAATTAACAGGTTCGCTTTTCCCGGAAACGGGCGGTAGTTTATGTGACGCCTGACAACCAGCGAGACAAAGCATCACGAAAGCCACAACAAGTAGTTTCATAATATGAACACCTGTATAACAGATTAATATTTACAGAAGACTCAGTCTGAACAAAGAAAATAGATCGCGACAAGCCCGTTAATTATGAAAAGAACATTTAAAATGGTATCAACACTCATAATTAAATCACCCTCCATACATTTTCTTTGCCCTCTCAATAGCTGCCTGACGAAGCTTTTTGGCACCAATATTAACGCCCTGTCCGGCCAGGTTAGCGGTCTTACCCGTTATTCCCGGAGACTGACCAAACCCGCCTTCCTGACGACGCAGACCTTTCCATGCACCAATACCGGCATTTCTGCCCATACCAAGTGCGCCACGCGCCATACGGGATGCACCGAAAACGCCAGCACCAATCCCCATAGCGGCTGCGCCCTGCATGGCACCTTCAACACCCACACCTGCAATCTGTGAAGCATAACTTTTCGCCTGCCAGATAACAAAGCCCATAAACAAGCCCGAAGCCAAAGCTGTAGCCCCAGCCTGAAGTAAGTCCTGTTTATCTGACGCAATAGTTACACTCAGAATTACATTTAGTTGCCATGTACCAGCCCGTAACGCTAGTGCTCCAAAGAGAAATATTAATAACGAACTGAAGTTAAGCTGCAACCAGCTATTAAACATTTGCCTGAGGAAGCCAAAAGCGATACATAAAACAAATATAGGGGCTGTAACAGATAACAACAGGAGCGTAATTTCGGCAGAAAAAAACACTATTGAGCATAATAACAATGCTACTATTCCACCGAAATATACAAATAAAGAGGATAAACCGCCGGCAATTGGAACAGTAGATGTATCTTTATCCCAAATAACCTTTGCAACTTGAATTACTTTTGTCCAAAGTTGATCTATCCACAACCAAGGATCACCTCCTGCAAGACTTTCTCTTAGTCCATCGATTGCATTTGTTGCAGATATCAGCATACCTCCAGAGTTTTTTACGAAGAGCAATATCACATAAAACTTACATACATTCCAGATAAAATCAGGAACAGGCGATTGCTGTTTGCGAACTAAAACAGTAAACGCATACCACAGCACATATATAGAAACACCACATTTACCTAATTCATAAGCAATAGATGAATATTCATTTAATTTTCCAGCAACAGTTTTATTTAGTATATCAAAGATAACCTGATGAGTTGTTTGGAAAAAATCAGATTCAAATCCTGGTACGCCTCCTGCCGGAGCAGGAGACGTTACATTACCGGAAAAATCTGACCCAGCAGGAATTCCAGTAACCAGCCCCATATTTTACCTCATTTCTTATTATCTTCTTTAAAAAATTCACTTTGTTCTTTCTCCATCTTTTTGAATGCATCTTTAAAAGATGGGGGAGTTGCGTGTAACTGTTGATAACGAAAGTTGGCCTCTTTCACATTTCGGCAATTCTGGCTATCACTTCCTGTTTTCTTACATTCGATTTCTTTTTTTAAAGATTCATCGTGGTGCTCCTTCCACCAATCAACCGATTTTGTTTCTTCAAAACATCCAGAAAGACTAAAAACAGATATAATGACAAGGCCAGCAGTAGCGATACTTTTCATTTAATCATCCTCATATGATTTCATTGCCATATAAGCTTTTCTGTAAGAAGGTGGCACGGCTTCACGTTGCTGTTTTCTGAAAGCTGCCTGAGCCATCTTCTCTTTATATTCTGCAAGATCTCGCTGCTTATCGCGATACATTTGATACTGAAATTTGAGCTTCTCGAACTTCAGTTGTTCAAGTGCAACAGCGTTTGTTGCATCCTGCGTGGCCTTCGTATCCTTCGCATTTTTGACTTGATCAATAAGGTCTTTCATCGTCTGGTTGTCCTGACGAAGCTTGCTCTCCAGCTTGTTACCGTATTCCACACTTGCCAGTTGAGAAAGGAACGTCGCTTCACATCCCCGTACCAGGTCGCCGGAATATCCCAGGTTCTGGCAGGTATCCGTTACTTTGTAATCTGACAATAACGATTTGGCCTGTTCCGATAACGCCCCTTCAGGATTTTTAATGTAATCGTCAATAAAAGCATTCCCCTGATCATAAATCTGCATCAGTTCCTGACTCACTGACTGTGCGGACTGCACCAGTCCCTGCACATCACGGATACCCGTTTTTGACAGCAGCTCCTGTTTGTACGCATTTATCTGATTTTCGTAATGTTTTACCGTTTCCGCCCATTGCTTAAGGCGTTCTGTCCATCGTCCGGCTTCAATCGCCCATTCAGGGTTGGCGTCGATGGCAACAGGTATCCCTGCCTGAGCGCCGGAAATAACAATCAGTGAAGCGACGAATGCCGCCATAATTTGCTTTTTCATTGGTGATTCCTCAAATCAGGTTCGCCTGTTCCAGATAGGTATCAAGCCACTCTTCCGGCTTCATTCCTTCTTTCCAGATTTCATCGAACAGTTCTAACTGGGGTTTTGATGCACTGAGAACCGGTAAGTAATACGCTGCTTTTCCCAGCTCCAGTCTGGCAAAAGCAGCAAAATCATCACTTTCACCTTTCCTCTGTGGGTTCTTAACAACAAGGAACTGGCGGGACAACGGATCGATAGCTTTAATTTTGTCAAAATAAAGCTCCCTGACCTGCAAACCATCAACATATTCACTACGTTTGGCTTTCGGGTTTGCCAGATAGATATGAGTGGCGCATTGCTCACGAACCGCTGCCGCAATGGGTGATTTAATCAGTTCATCCGGTGACTGTGTGGCTACGACAAGCACCATATCGAGTTTACGTCCGGTTTTCAGCTTGTTGTAAACAAAGTCCCTGAACGCTTCGTTATTGATCCATTGCCAGAACTCATCCATGTAGATAAGAAGCCTGCGACCATCGGCCAGCATAGTGACCCGATAGATGAGATAGAATGAAGCAGCACTGGCCAGCACCTTATTATCCAGGAACTCCGTTCCATCAATACCGAAAACATCCAGGTTATCGACATCAAACGTGTCTTCCCGATTGTCGAACACCCAGCCAAACTCTTCCCCCTGCGTCCACGGCTTAAGACGGGCTTTAAGTCCATGACGTTTGGTTTCAGTATCATCCGGCTCCTGGATAAGAGGCCGTAGTTTACTGATAGGATAAGAGCGATCTGACCGTTGCATAAGACGTTCAACCGCATCTGAAATCAGGCTGTTCTGGTAATCATCGAGCGGCTCACTGTTGAGAGTACAAAGCAGCCTCACCAGGTCCTTCATAAAAGCGATATTACGTTTTGTTGGCGGCAGTGCGGCAGGATTCCAGCCTGTCGGCTCTCCCTCCTTCACCCGGTAATAAGATCCCCCCATTGCCCGTATACCGACTTCACCTGCCCGGTCTTTATCGAAAAAAACCGTGGTCAGTTTTTTCAGTTTTCTGTTTGCAGGGAATGATTCCGGCGTACCGAACTGCTGGGCGGCAAATGCTTTTGTCATCAGTAATACGGTTTTACCCACGTTAGACGTACCGAGAATTTCGGTATGCCCCAGCGTCGGGTTCTTACCGAAGAAATTCTGATGTTCAGTCGTCATATGGTAATTCAGATGGTAGATATCATTACCTGACCCCCGGAGAGTAATCAGTTTTTCCCCCCAGGTATTTCCTTTTTCTTTTCCTGAAAAGAAATTATGAAAACTTTCCATTTCGGCAAAATTAAGACTACTGAGGGTACTCAGACGAGGGCGAAGCGTATAATTTCCTGGTAGTTGAGCAAAATAAGCTGCACCAAGACTCAGTGTTGAATAAGTGACAATCAGCCCCAAATCTTCCAGAGTGGAAGTCACGATATTGGTATCTTTCACCAGACGCTCCGGTGAATCCGCAAAGACAACCAGAGTCTGATGCGATTTCCCGAAAGAAATATATCCACTGGAAACCATATCCAGTCCGACTTTCAGATCTGCCAGCAAAGATTTGGCAGCATCATCTGTCATTTCCAGCTTATCGATCTGATCATCCAGCGCCTTAATCGCTGACTGCTTATCCATCGCAGTAAAGGACGATGTCACGACATACTCAACGGGGAGATACATCAGAGCATCCAGAATACCGGCATCCGTCTCCTGAAAATAATCCTTAATCTCTATGCAACGAAAATACCGGGCATGGTCTGACGCGGTAATTTGTCCGGCATCATTACCAAAGAACAGGTCTTTTCCTCCCAGATATGTATAAAACGGACTACTGCTAACCCTGACCTTTTGCCATCGACCAGAAAGCAGATACTGGAACAGAGATAACTGATCTGAATAAACAACCCCATGATCTTCATAAAGCCCAAGACGTCGGGAATGAAAACGGGACAGATAGGTATTCAACCTGTCACAAATTTCATTCATTTCATTAACAGGCTCTTTAAAGATATCTTTTTGTTTTTTACTGCGTGAAAAGAAATGTGTTACTTTATCTTCCGTAGTAAAAGGTTTAAAACAAATCGTCAGAAATAATTTATTCTCGAAAAATTCAGACTGAGGGAATGACTCGTAATAATCATTCATTACTCTGTTCACAAAAGGAATTTTACTGTTAAATACTGGTCTGACGCCCTTTTTACACCTGATACGATGAGGATAAAGCGTAACAGATTTCCCTTCAAAGCTACGTATAAGCGTATTAAGCTGATCTGTCAGAATTGACAAATCTTCAGAATCAACACACTCAAAGTAAGCACCGTCTATCTGCCAGGTTGCCAGCAAATCCCGGTTTTTTGTAACGATAATATTATCAGTGATATGTGAAGAGTACGGAATTAACTCTTCAACAGAAGACTGGTCTTTCAGCTTCATAAAGTTATCCACTTTTGAAATATCAACTTCGTTGTACTGGCTCCCCGCGTAATGGACTGCGCTGAATCGCTTGTTTGATAAAGGATGCCCTTTGACAAGAGTTCTCAGATACAGAAGGTCAAAAAAGCGTTCATCAAACTGTGTTACACGCCTGATGGCATACCAGCCAGGAAGAATGAGGGCATACATAGCCTCATGAATCCAGACACCAAGCAGAACACAAATAATGCACATTCCAAGAAAGGGGTAGAGCGGAACGCCCAGCCCCCTTATTAAAGCAGGGCGCGTAAGACCTTTAAAAAGAGTACTCATAGTGCGCCCATCCTTTAATTACGCAAGCCAGTCAGGAATATATGGTGCGACAATAAAGATGATAATTCCGATAACAAGTGGGACTATCCATGAGGTATGTTGACGAGAAAATATCGCAATATACCCAATAACAAGAGCAATAATTGTAATTGCAGGCTTACGAATATCCGTTAAAAAATCAATTATTTTCTGTAAAAAACCAGTTGTCTTCGTAGACACATCATCCGCAAAAGCAGGTTCTGCAACACAAAGCATCAACACAGCCATAAATAGAGAAAGCGTTAAATAACGTTTATTCAGATTTAATTTCAACATCTTTTGTTTCCTTTTCATTTGATACAGTGCCACGCATGGCGTATTGAGGATATATAATGATTTCTTCAGGTGTGATAGTCGTCTTATTCTCATTTTTAATCATTTCCTTTACAGAAGGAACAATAAAACTTTTTTTATTATCAGGAGGGCTAAATCCTATACGTTGTACATAACTTGTATTATTAAATTCAGGTTCTGGCTTTACTCCTGTTTCTGGATTGCCGGAATAATAGCAACTCAGCCCACGCACTAAGTCGCCACCTCGTTTATAACAGTCAACCAGTATTTTTTCTGATACCTTAAGATTTTCGCATGGATCAAACATTTTCTCTGCTGTTGTACCAAACTTTGCAAAATTGGTACTCGTTATTTGCATAAGTCCTACAGAGTAACGATGATTCCGTAATTCAATGTTTTTAACGATCTTAAGTGCTGCCTCCTTTGATTCAGGAAAGTAAGATACTACGCCTTTATCACCAGGTTTGCGTTTAACCTTTGGTATTATTTCCGCAATCGCATATGGGTTAAAACCTGATTCAACCCTGGCGACTTCGTGCGTTGTGTCGGGATGAACGCTGGCAGCGCATTGCATGGCAAGCACAAGAAAAGTAGAAGTAGATAACATAAATATTCCACATTCAGAACACCGGGGGCTATCACTCGTCAGGAATATCAGCCCCATGAATAAGTTCTTTCATCGCCTGAGATTTGTATTTTTTAATAAGATACTGAACAAAACCAGAATCAGAGATACGTCGCCCCCTCTTGAAACTTATTTCAATTGCAATTTTTTCAACTTCAACACGAACTTCTGTAGGAAGGTAGAGTACATTGCGTTGCGGTTTCCGCTTTCCTGTTATAGCTGTCATTTTTTAACCTGTCGTATTTTCTGTTACACACATAGTCGGCAAAGACTTGTCCACGCTTTGAAGCGTCTGCAAGGAGAAGTATTTTTGCCAGACAGGAGTTATTCATCAGGCTTAAATTCATCGAAAAAATCTTCTCCTGCTCTTTTACTTCATTTATGACACTCAGAGGAACTTCAGCAGGATATTCACCAAAACTGACCAGTCCATAAACATTTTTCATCCGGGTAAAGCAGGATGGATGTACAACCTCAAAATCCAGAAGAACGAATACATAACCGGGAAACATTGGCATGATTTGTCCCCTGTATTAGACTGGCCCCCTGAATCTCCAGACAACCAATATCACTTATTTAAGTGATAGTCTTAATACTAGTTTTTAGACTAG